>NZ_RZRW01000820.1:0-1927 GCF_003998745.1 Mesorhizobium sp. M7A.F.Ca.US.014.04.1.1
CGGCGACATAGACATAGCCGGCATTCCAGCTCTCGCCATTGTCCTTGACCGCCTGCTCGAGCGCGAGGCGTGCCAGGTCGCGATCGGACTGTTCGATCTGCGGGATCTTGGGGTTTTCGACATTGACGTCGAAGGCCACAACCTTGATGCCGGCGTCGACCGCACGCTGCGCGGCGTCCTTCATCGATTCCGTCAGGCCGTGCTGGATGATGATGCCCTGCACGCCGAGCGCGATGGCCTGGTCGACCATGTCGGACTGAAGAGCCGCATCCTGGCGGCTGTCGAGGACGCGCAGGTCGATGCCGAGCGCCTTCGACTGCGCCTCGACGCCCGAGAGATAGGCCTGGAAGAAGTCGCCGGTCGAGAGATAGCGCACCAGCGCGATCTTGACGCCGGGCTTGTCGAAGGGCGCCGGCTTGTCCGCGGCAAAAGCCGGGACCTGCATCAGCATAGTTGCGCCGGCCAATCCGAGCGCCACCTTCCCCAGAAGTCTTCTTGTAATGCTCACTTTGTTTTCCTCCACTCTTGTTGAACTCGAAAATCCTGTTCCGGTCGAAAGCTATCTCCTGCCCCTGCCCGAAAGCGCAAAGGTGAAGACAAGGGCGACGACCAGAACCACGCCCTTGATGAAATCCTGCGTGTAGTAAGGCGCGTTCATCATCGTCAGGCCCTGAAGCAAGATGCCGACGAACAGCGCGCCGATGGCGGTGCCGAAGGCGTTCGGCTTGGCGGCACCCAGCACCGCGTAGCCGATCAGCGCTGCGGCAACCGCATCGAGCAGCAGATTATTACCCGAGGCGATGTCGCCGCGTCCAAGCCGGGCAGCGAGCAAAATGCCCCCGATCGAGGCAAAAACACCTGAAATGACGTAAGCCCAGATCTTGTATGCCTTGACAGGCGCGCCGGCGAGTTCGGCGGCGCGCTCATTGCTGCCGACGGCATACATCATGCGGCCGAAACGGGTGTATTCGAGGAAGAACCAGATCAGCACGGCGAGCACGAGCAGCACCACCACCGACACTGGAATGAGGTTCGGGATGAAGAAGTCGAAGCGGTGGCGGCCAAGCGCCAGGAAGGCGTCGGAGAATTTGCCGTTGGCGACCGAACCATCAGGCATGGTCATGCCGGTGGCGATCGAGCGGCCTTCGGTTGGAATGCGCTGCAGGCCGACGAGCAGGAACATCATGCCGAGCGTCGCCAGCAGATCGGGCACACGCATGTAGACGATCAGCCAGCCATTGATCAGGCCGACGATGGCGCCGATGAGCAGGCAGACGACGACCGCGACAAGGGCGTTCTGCTCCAGCACCACCATGACATAGGCGGCCGCCATCATGGCTGAGGTGGCGACCGAGCCGATCGACAGATCAAAACCTCCGACGACCAGCGTGGCGGTGACGCCGAGCGCCAGCACGCCGGTGATGGCGACCGACTGGAAGATGAAAACCGCACTTTGCGGCGAAACGAAACCGTCGGCGGCGATCGAGAAATAGGCGACGAGCCCGAACAAGAGCACGATGAATCCGTAGCGGATGGCGTGGTCGCGCAATGTCATTCGGCGCTCCCGCGCGCTGCTGCCGTTTTTAGCCAATCCGAACCCATGCTCTTTCCATTCCCATTCCTAACGCCCGCGCTCAGGCGGCACTGTGCAGCGGCCCGCCGGCGACCTCGGCCAACAGGCGGTCGAGATCGACATCGGCATTGCGGTGCTCGCCGACGATGGTCTGTTCCGACATGACCAGGATGCGATCGGCGGTCTCCAGCGCCTCGTCGAGTTCGGTGACGAACAGCAGCGTGGCGCGTCCGTTTGCACTGGCCCTGAGCTTGGCGGCGATGTCGCGCCGGGCGGAAATATCGACGCCCTGAAACGGCTCGTCCAGAATGAACAGTCTCGCATGCTGGGCCATCCAGCGGGCGACCATCACCT
>NZ_RZRW01000821.1:0-1919 GCF_003998745.1 Mesorhizobium sp. M7A.F.Ca.US.014.04.1.1
CTGCCATTCGGGCCTGTGACGATCGCATAGGTGAAAAGCGAACCCGGTGTGCCGGGCACGCCTGCGACGCTGAACGTCCCGGTGACCGGGCCGTTGGCCGAAACAATGAGCGGTATGTCGGTCGGCTCGGCAAATTGCGGCGTGCCGAGCAGGTTGACGATGATGGTATTGGCGCCGGTTGCCGAAAACGCATCGGCAATGAGCTGATCCGACTGAGATGTCTGCTGGTTGATGTCGAGGCCGATGCTGGCACCGTTGAGGGTGAGGCCGCCTAGCGTCAACACATCGCCAGCGACACCATTCGTCATGTCGATCAGCGAATTCGTCGCGATGATCGAACCCGGCATGGTGACGTTGCCGTTGATGAACAGCGTCGAGCCACTGCCCAGGTTGAGGTGGTTGATGCCTTGTATGCCGCCGTTGAAGCGCAGCGTGGAATTGTCGGAGGAAAAATTGTCGAAGCCGGTAAAGTTCTGGCTCTTGCCGCCGGCAGCGAGATTGGTGCCGGTGATGGTGCCGTTGGCGCCCGTGCCGCTGAACAGAACGCCATCGCTCAAACTGAGTGGGTCAACCGCACCGATGCCGTCGATCACGAGCGTGTCGGGTCCAAGACCGGTAATGTTACCGCCGATCGTGCCGCCCGAAAGATGGACATGCTCGGCGTCTATGCCGCCCGTGATGGTACCGCCGGTGACCGAGACATTGTCGAAGCCGGCGCCGCCGGAAACGCTGGATCCGATGGCGCCGCCGCTGATGACAATCAGATCGTCACCGACATCGCCGGTGACCTCTCCTGCAAGCACGCCGCCGGAGACCAATATCTGATCGTTGCCGTCGTTGCCTTCCAGAAAACTGTTTATGGTGCCGCCGCGCAGCGTAATAACATCATTGCCGGCACCACCGCTTACCGCACCCGCAAGAGTGCCGCCGGTCATGTCGAAGGTGTCGTCACCATCCTCCAGCCCGACAGAATCCGTGCCCTCCCCACCCTCACCTGGGTCGATGCCGACACTGGCGTTGCCCGAGATCGATACGCTGTCGTCCTGGCTGCCGGCATAGATCGAGCCGTCGACCGTGCCGCCGCTGACGGTATAGGTGTTGCCGCCGCCTTCGCCGAACACCGAGCCGGTCACATGGCCCGCGGTCATGTTGAAAATGTCGGCGCCGCCCGCAAGATCAACGATGCCCGGCGATATGGTTGTGCCGACGGTTCCACCGTCGATGTTGACGGTGTCGTTGCCATCGTTGCCGAAAATGCTGCCGCCTATGGTGGCGTTGCCACTGACCGTTATTGTGTCGTTGCCGGCCTCTCCATCGATATCCAATTCGATTGCGGTATTGCCGCCGATGCTGACCTGGTCGTCGCCGGCCCCGGCATCCACGGCCTCGACGTTGCCTCCCCCTATGGTAATGGTATCACCGCCCTCACCCCCAGAGATGATACCGACGATTGGCTCGCTGAAAAAAACGCCTTCCTCGACCTCGAGGATACCGACCGATATCAGGTCGTCACCGATGCCACCGGTCACATTGCCGACCTGTGTGCCGCTGCCGGATATCACGACACTGTCGACACCATCTCCAAGATCGATGTCGTGGATGCTGCCGGCCTGGATGATAACGGTGTCATCGCCCGCCCCGGCGTCCAGATTGGCGTCGACATTTGGGGCGAACGGATCGCCCGACAAATCCCCATAGGACATCTCGAACCGGTCGTTGCCGCCAAAGAGTTCGAGGGTCCCCTCTGCCGACTGCAAGGATGTCGTTGCCGATGACGTTACCGGCGGCAGGCCACTTATGACGGGGGTAGGCGTGCTGTTGTCCAGGATACCGCCAAAGATGCTAACAATGTCATCGCCGTTTCCGTCATAATCGTTGACGATGACTGTCGACGAGTCGTTGGCTTGCCCCTTGTATCC
>NZ_RZRW01000822.1:0-1897 GCF_003998745.1 Mesorhizobium sp. M7A.F.Ca.US.014.04.1.1
GCTATGTGATAGTGCAAAAGTACCTGCATGATCTGAAAGCATGGAACGGGCTCCCAATCGAGGAGCAAGAGGGAATTGTTGGCAGGAAAAAACTCACCGATGTCGAGCTGGACGATGCCGTAAAGCCGACCTCCGCCCACAATGCGCTGACCACAATCATCGAGAACGGAGAGCAGTTGGAGATCGTCCGCGACAACATGCCATTCGGCGACGTGGGCAAGGGCGAGTTCGGCACTTATTTCATCGGCTACGCCCGTTCGCCGCGCAGAATCGAGCAGATGCTCGAGAACATGTTCATTGGCCGCCCGCCAGGCAACTACGATCGGTTGCTGGACTTCAGCCGTGCAGTCACCGGCAATTTGTTCTTCGTACCGTCGGCGACATTCCTGGAAAAGGTTGCGACGGGGGAAGCCATGTCGACCGCTGGTCTGGGCCCGTCGGGTTGACCTGTTCGGAGTCGCCGTCAAATAGGTTCCCACCAAATATCGATCACCCCGTCATGGGAATGGCTTGCCACGCGCGGTGTCTTGTCGAAGACCTCCCAGCGGCGAAAATCCCTCTCAATGGCGTCGGTCAGCTCGAACAGCATCGTCTCGATCCCGATGTGTGGATGAGGCGCATCATGTTGTCGACGCTGACGAAGGGCACCATGGCCTTTGCGGACGGAAGGGGGCTCGGCATGCTCGGTCTCCTGCGGGCTATCTGGACGTTTGCAGCCAGCGTACGGCCAAGCCATACTGATCAAAATCTCAACATCGCCCTGCAAATTGCGCAAGGATAGCAAATATGCACAATGAAATTGTCAAATCGGTCAATATTCGATGATCGGCAGCGACATCGCAAAATATGCCCCCGATGCGCTCGACCGTGCAATCATCGCCCATCTGAGGGTAGACGGACGCGCCTCGCTGGCAAAACTTGCCGAAGCCGTCGGCGTCGCGAGAGGCACGATCCAGAACAGGCTCGACCGGCTTCTGGCAACGGGAACCCTCACGGGCTTCACGGTCCGCGTGCGGGAGGACTACGACGACAACGCAGTCCATGCCGTCATGATGATTGAGCTCGTCGGCAAATCGACGACACAGGTGAACCGCAAACTGCGCGGTCTTCCCGAGGTGCGCGCCTTGCATACGACGAACGGCAACTGGAGTGTCGAGTGGCGGGTGGTCGGGCCGCAAGGGGTCTGGCGTCATAGGCTAACCTCCAGTTGCGGCGATCCTGTCGTAGGCGGGGCGGCATCGCAAGAGAATTGGCTCTGCTGCGCACAGCCTGTAAGCCAGCGTGCAATTTTGATCTAATGCAGATTTGCTGGAGTGGCGGTCGTTTCCAATTCGCCGACCTAGTTGTCGACCGCGATCATCACGTCGGATGCCTTAACCGCAGCACAGGTTCCAGGCCGACTTCGAGGCCAGTTCGTCGTCCGCCTGATGAACGGCGGGTATCAGAATAGTGCCGTTCGCTCGCGAACGACGGGGGATGGAGTCGTGAGCTGACAAGAGAAACTTTGCCCGAGGACGCGTGTCAGCGAGCGTACGGTGCATCTAACCCGGTATCCAAGATCGAGCAGCTGCAAGATACAGCACATACCGAGGAAGCCGGAACCTCCCGTAACCAGCACTTGTTGGGATTGCGTAGGACGTTTCAGAGGTCTGATCATCGGCATCTGAAGTTGCGGGATTTCCATCGCAGTTTGAGCACTGATTCGATAGCCGACCACGCCCTTTCCCGATAGCTTGGTCCTCTCCCCGGAAAAGCACAATCTCATACAGCTGGAAGACATTCTGCCCGACGACTATGCAGTGTGGGTCAAACCACGCCAAAGTTCGGCTTGAAAATCGACGGCGGGCGGAACCGATCTTAAGTCGATGAATAGGTCAAACCCTCGTTTTTCGAATAG
>NZ_RZRW01000823.1:0-1894 GCF_003998745.1 Mesorhizobium sp. M7A.F.Ca.US.014.04.1.1
GCGGGCGAGGCGGGTACATGGGATGGCGCGGCCCTCGTGCCGGCAGACCCGATCAGCGGTTCATTGCTTCAGAAAATGGCTGCCACAGGCAAATCCAGCCGAAGCGCATTCCGGCAAGACACGATTCATTAACCAAGATGCTATTCATCGACATGACGTATTGTGGCATGGATGCCCGTCTTCGCCGGTCAGATCCATGCTTGTCAGGAAGAGGGCCGAAAGGCTCCTGATCTGGGCGGAAATCTAAATCGCCCGAAACAAAAGAACGTGCAAGGCATGAACGTGAGCGAAAACGTGCAAAACGCCCCCGGTGCTTCCCGTCTTTGGACCCTGCCTGCCATCATCGCAGCGTTCCTTTGCCTGTGCGCTACCGGCGCGTTCGCGGAGACGCGTGCTTTGAGGATTCAACATCTCCATACGGGCGAGAAGGCTGAAATCGTCTTCAAGCGCAATGGGCGCTATGATCCGGCGGGATTGAAGAAGATCAATCTCATGCTGCGCGACTGGCGTCGCAACGAACCGACGAAGATGGATCCGCGCCTGCTCGATCTTGTCTGGCAGGCCTATCGCGCCAGCGGCTCGACAGCCTATATCCATGTGGTCAGCGCCTATCGTTCGCCGGCGACGAACGCCATGCTGCGCAGCCGCTCGAAGGGTGTGGCCCGGGAGAGCCAACACATGGTTGGCCGCGCGATGGACTTCTTCCTGCCGGATGTGCCGCTGAAGAAACTGCGCGACATCGGCCTCAAAATGCAGGGCGGCGGCGTGGGTTATTACCCCACCTCCGGTTCGCCTTTCATACACATGGATGTCGGCAATGTGCGGCATTGGCCGGGCATCAGCCGCCAGGAACTCGCCAAGGTATTTCCGAACGGCAACACACTGCATGTGCCGAGCGACGGCAAACCGCTGCCCGGCTATGAGCAGGCGTTTGCCGCCTACAAATCGCGCAAGGGCGCCGGCACGCCCAACATCGAGCTGGCAAGCGTCGACGGCGGCCAACGCAGGCCGCGTGGCCTGCTGGCGACGCTCTTGGGCGGGGGCGGCGCAGACGAGTCCGATGATGTCGCCGAAGCGGTGCCGGCGCCACGCAAACCGGCGAGGTCCGTCGAACCCAGACCGGCCGGACAGGGTATCGCTATCGTGCCGCCGCAGGATGCCCAGCGGGCTGACATCCAGATTGCTGGCAGCGATCCAGGCGAAGAACCGCTTGCCGGGCAGAAGGGGAAGACGCCTGAAGCGATCGTCATGGCGATGGCGCCGGGCTCAGTGCCGCTGCCGGCCTTCGCACCGCGCGCCGAGTTCACGGCACCCGTTCCCACCCCGGAAACCGCACCGTTGGCAATCGCCGGCGCGTCCACGGCGCAGGCCGAGCTGGCCGTTGCCAAGCCGGACGCCGCGAATGCCGATGCCGCTGCCACGAGCGTCGCGCCGGAGATGATGGCGCTCAACGTCCCATTGCCGACATGGCGGCCGGAAAGCCAGTCAAGCCCGACGCGCCAGTTGGAAGCAGCCAAATCTGGCGATGCCATCGGTGTCTTGCTGGCCATGCATCACCCCGACGACGGGCTGGCCGGCGAGCGGATCGCGGCGCCGGCGTCAAAGCCAGAAGATCGCGTCAGGACGAACCCCAAGGCCGATCGTGTCCAGCGGCGCCCCGATTCCGAGGCAGATCGCGCTATTACCGGTGGGGCCGCATCAACAGGGGCGCCCATGATTGCCGCCAATTTCATCCGCACGGCGCCGGAGCATGTCTATCTCGATGGATTCCAACCGCGGGGACGGACGTCCGATCACCGCCGCTTCACCGGCTCCGCGGTGAAATTCCTGCCCATCGCCAGTTTCAAATAGAGGGCGAAAGCACCGTTCGATCCAGTATCGAAACGTGTTGCGC
>NZ_RZRW01000824.1:0-1890 GCF_003998745.1 Mesorhizobium sp. M7A.F.Ca.US.014.04.1.1
CCTTGACCGTCCGACCGAGGCGGCACCGCGTCCGCGCGGCGATGCCAACGCCCGCACGCCGCAGGGTGGCTGGGTGCGCGATCTGCTGACCGCGGCATCGAACGATGAGGACCTCAGGTCGGCAGCTCCCCCAGCGACTGCGGAAGCGCCCCGCGCTACGCCTGCCCAGCGATCGCCCCTTCATGTCGTCGAATCGCTGAACTCGCTCTCCGTCGATATCGCGCGGGCCATCGACCACGATGCTTCGATCGAGCTGTGGAACCGCTACCGGCGCGGCGAGCGTGACGTGTTCACAAGGCGGCTCTACACGCTGAAGGGTCAGCAGACGTTCGACGAGATCCGTCGCAAGTATCAGGCCGAGGCCGAGTTCCGCGCCGCCGTCGACCGCTACTGCGACGATTTCGAGAAGCTGCTCAAGGATGTCTCACGCAACGACCGCGACAACATCATGGCGCAGACCTACCTGACGTCGGACACCGGCAAGGTCTACACCATGCTGGCGCATGCGAGCGGCCGCCTGCACTAAGACGGGAATTGAACAGGCGGGCCATGGTCCCGCCTGTGCCTGCTCTAACGTCCGGCACGCGTTGAACCTGCCCGCAACAGGTCTTGCGAGACTATCGATGCCTTCGGAATCCGCCCTAAGTCGATCTCCCGACGGCGCTATAATTCATCCACAGTACCGCTGCCCTAACGCTCGCAGGGTGTGATCGTGAAGACGGCAATCATTTTCGACTGCGAGTTTCTTTGCCTGGAGGGCTCGCAACGCAGATTCTGGTGCGCGGCCCACGATCCCGACCCGGTGATCGCACAGATCGGCGCCGTCAGGCTTGGACTTGAAGGCGACTTCCCCCTGCTCGGAACACACAAGGCCTATATCAAACCGGTCGACCGGTTTGGTCAGAGATACGCCTTGGACCCATTCTTCACCAAACTGACCGGCATCACCGAGGAAGATTTGGAGACAAAAGGGGTGGCACTAGGGGATGCCCTCGCCGACATCGATCGTTTTTCCGAAGGGGCGCGATTCTGGTCCTGGGGCAAGGACGAATTGAACATGATCGCCATCAGCTGCTATGTCGGGGGCATTCAGCCTTCGATCCCGGCCACCCGGTTTGACAACGCCGTCAAGCTGCTGATCGCAGCCGGAATGCCGATCGAGGATCTGGCGAGAACGCCGAGCAACAAGCTTGCGGATTACTACGGCGTCAAGCACCCGCCATTGCAGGGGCACGATGCGCTCGATGACGCGCTGTCCGTGACCTACACCCTGCAGCACCTGATGAAGACCGGAAAGCTCCGGCCGGAGATCTTCGACCACTTGTAGGTAGAGAAGCCTGATGGGATTCCGGCGCGCGTCGCGCTCAGATCACCGAATCCGTCCAGCGCACGATCTGCCCGGCGGCGTCGCCGAACGCCTTGTCGAGTGCGCTGACATAAGCAGGATTGTCGCTGCCCGAGACGGGTGCGGCTGCGGTGAAGCTCTTGGAAGCACGGACCTCGCCGTTGCGATCGTTCAGGATCCGCACGAACAGATCGACCTCGGCATGTTCGCCGCCGTCGACCCGAACCTCGAATGAGCGGATCTCGACGATCACCTGATAGTCGATCGCCAGGCCCTCGCCCGGCTTGCCGACGCCGGCAAAGCTGCCCGATCGCTGGAAGGTCTCGGCCAGCCGCGCCTGCACGATCAGCGGCAGCCGGTCAGCCCATTGCGCGCCCTTGAGATACTGGATCGAACGATCCGACGGCTTGATGACGATGTTCTGGCTGTCCAGCGCCTTGAGCGCCGACGGCTGCGCGATCAGGATCTGGCGGCGGCTGTGGCCATGCGCGTCGACCGACGGCGCCGACAGCTCGAACGTATCGAGCGGCGCGGGCTTGCCGCCC
>NZ_RZRW01000825.1:0-1888 GCF_003998745.1 Mesorhizobium sp. M7A.F.Ca.US.014.04.1.1
GCGGCGGGCGTCGCCAAGGCGCGCGCCGACCACATCACAATTTCGGGCTATGATGGCGGCACCGGTGCCTCGCCGCTGACGTCGCTCAAGCATGCCGGCAGCCCGTGGGAAATGGGCCTTGCCGAGACACACCAGACGCTGGTGCTGAACGGCTTGCGGTCGCGCGTTGCGCTGCAGGTCGATGGTGGCTTGCGCACAGGGCGCGACGTCATCATCGGCGCGCTGCTCGGCGCCGACGAGTTCGGCTTCTCGACCGCACCGCTGATCGCGGCCGGCTGCATCATGATGCGCAAATGCCATCTCAACACCTGTCCGGTCGGCGTCGCGACGCAGGATCCGGTGCTGCGCAAGCGCTTCAAGGGCACGCCCGAGCATGTCATCAACTTCTTCTTCTACGTCGCGGAAGAGGTGAGGGAGCTGCTCGCCGAGATGGGCTACACCCATATCGACCAGATCATCGGCGACACCGATCTTCTGGAAAAGCGCGACCTGATCGTGCACTGGAAGGCGCGCGGGCTCGATTTCTCGAAGATGTTCTTCAAGCCGGATGCGCCGCATGAAGCGGTGCACTGGACCGAGCGGCAGAAGCACCCGATCGACGACGTGCTCGACCGCAAGCTGATCGAACTGGCCAAGCCGGCGCTCGAGAGCAAGCTGCCGGTCAAGATCGAGGTCGATATCCGCAATGTCGACCGCTCCGCGGGCGCCATGCTGTCGGGCGAAGTGGCCAAGCGCTTCAAGCACAAGGGCCTGCGCGAGGATACGATATCGGTGAAGCTGACCGGCACTGCCGGCCAGTCCTTTGGCGCCTTCCTGGCGCGCGGCATCTCGTTCGAGCTTGTCGGCGCCGGCAACGACTATGTCGGCAAGGGCCTGTCGGGCGGCCGCATCGTCATTCGGCCGCCGGAAGAGGCCAAGATCGTCGCGGCTGAATCCATCATCGTCGGCAACACGGTGCTCTATGGCGCAACCGAGGGCGAAGCCTATTTCGCCGGCGTCGCCGGCGAGCGTTTCGCCGTGCGCAATTCGGGCGTCGCCGCCGTCGTCGAAGGCGTCGGCGATCATGGCTGCGAGTACATGACTGGCGGCATCGTCGTCGTCATCGGCAAGACCGGCCGCAACTTCGCCGCCGGCATGTCTGGCGGCGTCGCCTACGTGCTCGACGAGGCGGGCGATTTCGCCGAGCGCTGCAACATGGCGATGGTCGAGCTGGAGCCGGTTCCGGAAGAAGACGATCTGATGGAAAGGCTGCTGCACCATGGCGGCGACCTCGACCACAAGGGCCGCGTCGACGTCTCCGGCGACATGACCAGCCATGACGAGGAGCGGCTCTACCAGCTGATCTCGAACCATGTGCACTACACCGGGTCGGTACGTGGTCGCGAGATTCTCGACGACTGGGCGACGTTCCGGCCGAAGTTCCGCAAGATCATGCCGGTCGAATACCGCCGCGCCCTGATCGAGATGGAACGCATGCGCATGGGCGTTGCGGCGGAATAGGCTTTGCAATGGCCGGGGAGCCCAGGCTTCCCGGCCCATCTTCATCGACAGTTTGACCTCCGGCGCAAGGTTGCCATGGCTGCCTCAAGGGGTTAACGGGTGCGGCGAAAACCGCACCATCTGGACAGCAGGAACTGGACTATGGGCAAGGTAACAGGCTTTCTCGAAATCGACCGGCAGGTGCACAAGTACCAGCCGGCCTCCGACCGCATCCGGCATTTCCGCGAGTTCACGCTGCCGATGTCTGACAAGGAGGTCGAGAAACAGGCCGCGCGCTGCATGGATTGCGGCATTCCGTTCTGCCACGGGCCGACCGGCTGCCCGATCCACAACCAGATTCCAGACTGGAACGACCTCGTCTACAATGGCGACTGGGACAACGCGATCC
>NZ_RZRW01000826.1:0-1885 GCF_003998745.1 Mesorhizobium sp. M7A.F.Ca.US.014.04.1.1
GGCATCCGTCGGCAGTTTCATGGTGAAGCCGAACCACTTCTCCTGAAGCTTGGCCATGGTTCCATCGGCGGCGAGCTTGCGGAACTGGTTGTCGATGAAGTCGGCAAGCGCCTTGCTGTCGTCATCCTTGCGGAAGGCCCAGCTGAAATAGGTCGGCTCCCCGAACGTCGTGCGGATGGTTTCGAAGGCGTCGCCGCGCTGCGTCTGCAGGTAAAGCAGATTGGGCAGGGAATTCACCACGGCATCGGTACGGCCGGCAGCCAGGTCGGCATAGGCCTCATTGAAGTCGACATAGGTCTGGATGTTGGCGATCGGCGCCATGCCTTTTGCCTTGAGTGCCTCGGAAAAGGCCTCGGTGCCCTTGAGCTGTGCCGAGCCGGCCTGCGTGCCAACATTCTTGCCGCTCAGGTCTTCGGGCGTGTTTAGCGACGTATCGCCCTCGCGCTTGACGTAGGAGAACGACGCGTCGGCGATCGGCAGAGACAGCCTGTAGGTATCGTAACGCTGTTTGTTGACGGTGACGGACGTTATGATGGCGTCGAATTTTTCGGTCTGGAGGCCCGGCAGCAAGCCCTGAAACGGCAGGTCGAGCCGGTTCACCTTCACGTCCGGTAGCGCCTTCATGACTTCTTCGAAGAGGGCGACGCCATAGCCGACGACCTTGCCGTTATCGACATATTCGAATGGTGGGTAGCGCGCCTCGGACGCGATGGTGATCTCGCCCTTCTCCTTGATCCGATCCAGAAGATCGGCGGCTGTGGCGATGCTCGCCACAGCGAGCGAGAGTGACGCGGCCAGCAGTATCGAAGTGCACAGTTTCAGAGCGGATCGCATGACTTCCTCCAGCTTCGTATGTTCTCGTTTATTATGGATTATTTGGAGTCCGAGGCTTCTGTAAGCGCTCAGGAATCTCACATGCGTGACGAGCCTCAAACCTCCAAGTCGCCGGCCGACTGCGTTGCCGGCCCGGTTGTTGAACTTCCCAGCGGCAGGACGGCACGCCGCCATCTGGTAGGGCAGCATGGCAGGATTGAATCTTTGATAAACATGGAATGAATAGACTATACATCGAAATTGGCGATGTAAGGCTGATGCCGGACACCGCCTGCACAGGTTCGGGGAGGAGTGTCAGAATTGCGTCTGTCGGTAGCCGATATCCGTGCGCTCAGGGTTTTCCGTTCCGTGGTCGAACATGGCGGATTCACTGGAGCGCAGCTTGCCTTGGCGATGAGCCAGTCGACGATCAGTTTCCAGATCAATGCGCTGGAGGAGCGGTTGGGGTTTTCGCTGTGCCAGCGCGGCAGACGGGGCTTCGAACTGACCGACAGGGGCAGCGCTGTTTATGAATATTCCCATTCGCTGACATCCGCGCTGTCGGCGTTCGAGATGCAATTGGGGGAATTGCGCTCCAAGGCGACGGGCGTGCTGCGCGTCGGGATCGTCGATGCGACCGTTACCGATTCAAACCTTGGCCTCGATGACGTCATTCACCAGTTCATCAAGAAGGCCAGCGAAGTCGATCTGCGCATCACCATAGGCTCGCCCGAGCAGCTGATCGCGGACACCGCCAAGGGCGGGATCGATTTCGCGATCTCCCCGCGCATCAAATTGCTGCCCGGCTATTCGCAAACTGAGTTCCATCATGAAAGGAACTCGCTCTATTGCAGCGAGCGTCACCCGCTGTTTTCCCGCAAGCTGGTGACAAAGGCCGATGTGGAGGCATCGCAGATGGTGGTGCGGCCCTATGCCAACAAGTCGGAACTGCAGCATTTTCCCAACGCGCATGTCGGCGCCTATGCCTCGAATATCGAGGCGCAGGCGATGTATATCCTGAGCGGCCACTTCGTCGGCTATCTGCCGGATCACATGACCGTCACGTTTAGAC
>NZ_RZRW01000827.1:0-1884 GCF_003998745.1 Mesorhizobium sp. M7A.F.Ca.US.014.04.1.1
TCCTGTTCTTCGACTGCAAGGGCGACAGCTCCAGCGTTGCCGCCGGTCTCCTGAAGCAGGGGATCATCGTCAAGGCGTGGCGCGAAGCCGGCTACGAGCACTATCTGCGCGCCACCATCGGCTTGCCGGCCGACAACGACCGGCTGATCACGGCGCTTCAGGGATTGGCTGGGCGATGAGCGGCCACGCGTCTCCCAGGCAAACGAACTGGATCGAGCAAGCGGTGCCGTTGTCGGTTGTCGACGCGATCCGCCATGTCGTTGGCGCCTCGAATGTGCGGATCGGTGATGATGCCGGGGCGATCGACCTTGGTTCGAACGGGACGGATTGCGCCGCCGGCATCGTCGTTGCGCCTTCATCGACCGGCGAGGTCGCCGCGGTGGTGCGCATCTGCAGTCAAAATGAGATTCCGATCGTGCCGCAGGGCGGGCGGACCGGCCTGGTCGGCGGAAGTGTCTCGCGGCCGGGCGAGATCGTTCTTTCCCTGGCACGCATGAACCGGATCGAGCGGCTCGATCCCGTCGAGCGCGTGGCGATCGTCGGTGCCGGTGTTACGCTCGAAGCTTTGCAGTCTGCCGCATTTGAGCACCGCCTGGAGCCCGGTATCGATCTTGCCGCGCGCGGTTCGGCGACGATCGGCGGCATGGTTTCCACGAATGCGGGTGGCGTGATGGCCTTTCGCAACGGGGTCATGCGCCACCGCGTCCTTGGCCTGGAGGCCGTGCTGGCCGATGGATCGGTCTATTCCGATCTGACGCGGGTGGTGAAGAATTCCGCCGGCTACGATCTGAAGCATCTCTTCATCGGTGCGGAGGGCACGCTTGGCATCGTGACCCGCGTGGTCGTCAAGCTCGACCCTTCGCCCCGAGCCACCGCCACCGCGCTTTTCGGGCTGCCGTCTGTCGAAGCGGCGCTGCAAGTCATTCGTCTGGCGCTTGAATCGGATGCGGGACATTTGCGCGCGGCGGAGGCGATGTGGACCTCGTATTTCAGCCTGGCCGCAGCCGCGCATGAATGGTCCGAACCGAGCGTGCCGCTCGACCAGCCGCTGTTCCTGCTGCTGTCGCTTGGCGGCGCGCGCGAAGAGGCGCTGCGCGAAGATTTCGAGCGGATCTATTCGGAAGTGATGGAGCGCTATCCTGAAGCCACCGGCATCATTGCCGGCTCGCGGCGGCAAGAGGAAGACCTGTGGCGGTTGCGCGAGGACACCGGCGTGCTCTATCGCGCCCATCCCCAAGCGCCTTCCTTCGACGTGTCGGTGCCTCTGTCGGAAATTCCGGCCTATCTCGACAGAATCCTGCCCCGGCTCGCAGCGATCGAACCGGGTCTGGCGCCCTATGTCTTCGGTCACCTGGCCGATGGAAACCTGCATATCATCCTCAACCGTCAGGGTCCGCTGGCGCCTGACGTAGCGGAGGCTGCCGAGAGCGTCCTGTACCAACAACTGCGGGAGATTGGCGGTTCTTTTTCCGCCGAGCACGGTGTTGGGTCCAAGCGCATCCATTCGCTGCTGGCGACGGTTGACCCGACGAAGCTCGCCGCGATGGAGCGGGTGAAACGAGCGCTGGACGATCAGTCGATCATGAACCCCGACAAGGTGCTTCCCTCCGACGCCTGGTTTGTCCGGTCCTCCAGGCCGCTCCTTTCCGGCAATGAGCGCCGATTGCCACCTCAGAACACGAGCCATCACAACGATGAATAGCCCCACGGTGGAACGACAGGGAATGAACGGATTGACCGCAACCGCCAGCGATCCGGTGGGATCGACCATGCGCCATGATGAGCCAGCCCCCGCCTATGCCCGTGATTTCGCCGTCCTTCGCAGGAGATTTCGCGAAGCCGCCGAGCGGGCCGGCGCGGAACTGTCTGAATATGTTCATCCGC
>NZ_RZRW01000828.1:0-1877 GCF_003998745.1 Mesorhizobium sp. M7A.F.Ca.US.014.04.1.1
GACAGCGTCGTCACGGCATCCCCCAATGCATCGCTTGCCGAGGTCGTCGAGTTGATGACTCATCACCGCATCAAACGCGTCCCGATCGTCGACGGCGATAAAGTTGTCGGAATGATTGCCCGTTCCGATCTTCTTCGTGCGTTACTTGACATGCAGCCAGCCTCAACCCCGATGGCCATTGACAACGAACAGATACGCCAGAGCATCGTCGCGGAGCTTGCAGCGCAGAAATGGGCTCGAAATGAGCTGATCAATGTCACTGTCGACAAAGGGATCGTAAAACTGAACGGCGCCATCTTCGACGAGCGCGAGCGCCGGGCAGCAATCGTCGCGGCCGAAAATGCAGCCGGCGTTAAAGGCGTTGAGGACAATCTGTTTTGCGCCGAGCCGTTGTCCGTCATCCTGGTCTCGTAGCCAAGGGCTAGCACCACCATTTCCCGGGGCGAAATGTGTGCTTGGCCGCCCGACGTTCTAACGCTGTCCGGCCACATGTTGTAGCCGTGCGATCAGGTCGCGGTTGCGGCAATAGTCTGGCGGAGCATCGGCTTGCTCGTTTTGGTCGAGCCAAGTCGAGCATTCGTCCTGATGGCCGCAGGATCGGCAGCGGTTGACCGCACGATCGGTGACGGCTGCATGGTCCGCCACCACTTTCAACTGCCTGTCGACACCCAGCTTGCGTATCATGCGACCCATCAACGCGACCCTGGCGTCGACTGAAATCAGGTAGTAGAGAAAGCTCATCTTGGTCACTCCTGCCTTATGAGACTCATAGCCATGCAGGCAGCCGACGACTTGATCTCGATCAACCGACGGAGCCGTCGCCGGGCCAAGGCGGCGAAAGGGGTAGAGTGAAGTTCCTGGCCCCCCCGCCGCGTACTCGGCTGCTGGGGCGTCCACCCATCAATACGACATGAAGCGGTTGATGCCGCTTTCCTCAATCAGCGAGCGGGTTATCCCGCCGAACGCCCATTCCCGCAGACGGCTGTGCCCATAGGCACCCGAGACGATCAGGTCCGCATGGATCGACCGCGCAAAAGTCAGCAACCTGTCGCCGTCTGGGTCGCCGGCGATCAGCTCAGTTCCTGCCATGATGCCGTGATGTTCGAGAAAGACCGCGACGTCGGCAAGGCTGTCGCGGATACTCTTGTCGCGGTCGGTATCCATTGTGGCAATAACGACTTCGTTGGCCGTGGCCAGAAGGGGCAACGCATCTGCTATCGCCCGCCGCGCTTCCCTGGTGTCCTTCCAGGCAACAAGAACGGTTTTTGCCATGACAGGCTCGACATTGCTCGCGGCAACCAGGACTGGCCGCCCAATACCAAGTACCAGACTGCCGACGTCCACTGCACGGAAGACATTTCCCCCCTTCTCGCTGCCGGTGACAATAAGATCGGCGGATCGAGCCGAAATGCTCAGGAAACGGGTTGGGCTGCAAACAGCTTGGCCCCATTCGCTAAAGATCGATGCAGGAAGCAGCCTCTCGAACTCGGCGCGTAATTCGGCAAGCCGCTTTTCGATTTCGGTGTGCTGGATCTGCATGACCGCGCCTTCGTAGACCATACCGTCGCCGGTCGCGACCAAGGGCGGAACATCCGCAGCCGCCAGACCGATGAGACGGGCGCCAAACCGTTCCGCGAGCTCGATCCCCAGTTTTACAATAGGTGCGGGAGGCGCATCGATGGCGAGGTTGACGATGATCGACTTGTAAGACATTGCGGGCGCCTTTCGCTGAACGATGGAATGCGGGATGAATTGCATTCGACAGCGTCCAATGCCTTGATGCGCATCAAAGGCCGGCAACTGCATCTGCGTTCGAAAACCTCGGCTCGATCCGTTTTGCGTGTGCGGCGAGAAGTGATAGTTAGCCCCGGTAGCAC
>NZ_RZRW01000829.1:0-1871 GCF_003998745.1 Mesorhizobium sp. M7A.F.Ca.US.014.04.1.1
CGGTACTGGTTCTTCACGAACCCCTCCGGTCCGGCAACGACCATGGCGCCGACGGCATTGGTGCCCATGATGTGCGAATTGTCGTAGACCTCGATGCGCACTGGCGGCTTCGGCAGGCCGAATGTCTCGGCGAAACCGGCAAGCAGGCGTCCCTGGGTGGAGGTTTCAGCCAGCCGGCGTCCGAGCGCTTCGCGGGCATTCTGCAAAGCGTTGTCGGTCAGGTCCTTCTTCTCGCCGCGCTGCGGCACGGAGATTGCGACCTTGCGGCCGGCGCGGGTGGAGAGCGCCTCGGCCAGCAATTCCTGATCCTCGACGCCATGCGACAGAAGAATGTTCCGCGGCGTCGGCTTGTCGTCATAGAACTGCGCCAGGAACGAGCCCAGCACCTCGGCTGCTTCCAACGCCGGATCGGCCTTGGGGAAATAGGCGCGGTTGCCCCAGTTCTGGCCGGTGCGGAAAAAGAACACCTGGATACAGACCTGGCCGCCTTCCTGATGGATGGCGAAGACATCGGCTTCGTCGACGGTCGCCGGATTGATGCCCTGGTGGCTCTGCACATGCGACAGGGCCGCCAACCGGTCGCGATAGATCGCGGCGCGCTCGAAATCGAGAGCTTCCGACGCTTGCTGCATGGCGGCCGAGATTTCCGTCTTCACCTTCTGGCTGCGGCCGGACAAGAAGTCCTTCGCCTCATTGACCAGCTCGGCATAGTCCTGGTGCGAGACCTCGCCGGTGCAGGGACCGGCGCAGCGCTTGATCTGATAAAGCAGGCATGGCCGCGTGCGGTTCTCGTAGAACGAGTTGGTGCAACTGCGCAGCAGAAAGGCGCGCTGCAGCGAGTTGATGGTGCGGCCAACGGCACCGGCCGAAGCAAAGGGACCGAAATAATCGCCTTTGCGCGAGCGCGCGCCGCGATGCTTGTAGATGCCCGGCGAGACATGGTCGCCGGTCAAGAGGATATAGGGAAACGACTTGTCGTCGCGCATCAGGACGTTGAATCGCGGCCGCAAGCGCTTGATAAGATTGGCTTCGAGCAGCAGCGCTTCGATCTCGGTGCGGGTGACGACGAACTCCATCGTCGACGTTTCGCGCACCATGCGGCCGATGCGGGTGGTGTGGAAGCGGCCTTGCGCGTAGTTGGTGACGCGCTTCTTCAGGCTGCGTGCCTTGCCGACATAGAGCACATCGCCGGCAGCGTTCATCATGCGGTAGACGCCGGGCGCGTTGGGCAGCCGCTTGACCAGCGTCTGGATCACCTCGGCGCCGATCATGCCTTCCGCGTCGCCGGCATGCGGCGTCCAGTCGATGGCGGTGAAGGCGACATCGGGACCGACGGTTTCAACGATTTCCTCGACCGCCTCGTCCTCGAGGTCGATATCGGGGGGCAGATCGTCGGTGCCGCCGCGCGGCTTGCTTTTGTGGTCTACAGGACTCATTCCGTCATGCCTGTCACATCGGGCGTCTGCCACGCAAGATGCTGGCCGCCATCAAGCGCGATCATCTGGCCGGTGACCGAGCGCGCTTCCCAGAGATAGCGGATAGTGGCGCCGAATTCCGGCAATTCCGGGCCGCGCTTGAGGATCAAGCCATCGACTTGGGCTGCAAAATCGCTGTCGTCCTGACGCGCGTTCTTCAATGTCGGCCCCGGGCCGATGGCATTGACGCGGACGCGGGGACCGAGCGCTTGCGCCATCATCTGGGTGGCTGTCCACAGCGTCGATTTGGACAGTGCATAGGAGAAGTAGCGCGGCGTCGGCCGCCAGACGCGCTGGTCTATCATGTTGACGATCAGGCCCTCCTGCCCTGCCGGTAGTGCCCGGGCGAAATTCTGCGCCAGGAGCGCGGGCGCTTTCACATGGGCGGCAAAGTGC
>NZ_RZRW01000083.1:0-14731 GCF_003998745.1 Mesorhizobium sp. M7A.F.Ca.US.014.04.1.1
GACGCGAAAATGGATATGGGCCGGCGGCTCGAGGGCAAGGCCCAGCGCTGACATCAATTGACCGACCGGTCCGTCCGACGGCAGCGTGTAGCCCTTCGGCTTCACCGTCGTGAAGCGGAACCGTCCCTGCGGATCGGTACGGAAGCGTCCGCGCAGATTGAATTCCGGCTGGCGGTCGGGTTCCTGGTTCTCGTAGAGACCCTCGGCATTGGCCTGCCAGATCTCGACCGTCGCATCGCCGACCCCCGCGCCGTCGAGCGCGACGATGCGGCCCGCGACCTCCAGCGGCTCGCCCTTGTGATCGCGCGAGATGTTCGCGCCGGGTGGCATCTCCGGCACGTCGGCCCGGTAGAAGGGCCCGGCCAGGGTGTTTGGTGTCGCTCCGGCGGGGCGCGGGCTGTTCTGATCCTCGATCAGCGAAGACACGCCCAGGACGTCGGCGAACAGCACCCATTCCTGGCGCCGCGCATCGGCGTAGTGGCCAACCTCGGTCAGAAAATCGATCGCCTGGCGGAATTCCTCGCCGGAGGGCCGCAACTCCACGATCAGCGCGTGCAAACCATCCACGGCTGCCTGCGCCGCCGCCGCCAGGCGGGACTGGCCCATTGCCGTCAGGCGCCGCGAGAATTCCTCGGCCTGCGTCGATATCGCCTTGGGGGACTCATCCCGCTTCGGGTCGTGCTGGCCGTGCATTCCGCCGGGGCCTCCCTTCCCCTTGCCAAGCGGGATAGCACGGCCCGACGCGATGCTTGATGAGATGTGACGTCCCTTGTATAGCGTTTTGCTATGAAGCTGAACGAGCGCCACCTCATGCAGCTCGCCGCGGTGCTGGATGCCGGCGGCGTGTCGGAAGGAGCCGCCATGCTGGGCTTGACCCAGCCGGCGGTCAGCCGATCACTGGCCATGCTGGAGGCGCGGGTGGGTGAGCCGCTGTTCCTCAAGGGCCGCCGGCCGCTGCAGGCGACGCCGCTCGGCTTCCAGCTGGCGGCGCAGGGCCGCACGATCATCACCGCGTCGCGCAAGGCGTCGGATGCGGTGCAGGGCTTCATGAAAGGCACCAAAGGTGTCGTCCGTGTCGGCGGCGTGCCGTTCTTCATGGACGCGATGATCAGCCGGATGATCGGAGAATTCCAGAAGCTCGAACCCGAGGTCACCGTTCAGCAGAGCTACATGAACCTGCCCGAGATGGTCGCGGCGCTGGACAGCAACCAGATCGACCTCGGCATCGTGCCGATCGGCGTGCTCGACCTTGGTCCCGGCTTCGAATTCACCGAAATCCTGCCCGGACGCAATGTCGTGGCTTGCCGGCCCGATCATCCCCTGCTGCGAAATCGCCGCCTCAGGGCGCATGACCTGACCAGCTTTCCCTGGGTGGCTCCCCTGCCCGGCTCTCCGCTGATGTCGGACCTGCAGATGATCCTGATGAGCATCGGCATGTCGGACCTGAACATCCGCTATTCGGGAGGCTCGCTGATGAGCGTGATCAACTTCCTTGCCGAAACCGATGCGTTGGCCGTGCTGCCATTCTCCGTAGTCTTCGCGCAGCGCAAGGAGAGCCGGGTTACGGTGCTGCCCTATGAAATCCCGCAGCCCAGCCGCTCACTCGGTATCCTTCGCCGGGTCAGCGGACCACGCTCACCGGCGGCAGAGCGCTTCGCCGGCCACGTCACGACCGCCTTCGAAAACCTGAAGCACATCATCAAACGGCATGAGAATGCCGTTGTCTGGGGACGGTAAACCAGCCTCGCTATTCGAATGATGCGGTAGCGTCACACAACGCGCATGTTTCCTCCAGCCGGAGGCGCTTCATCCCCGCGTCGCCGGTTAGGCTCGACGGCCGCCCGCCCCCAAAAGCCGTCGGGCCGCCAGAAATCCCGATATCCTATTGGTCACGCCCTCCTCCACCTCGCCATCACTGCGTAAACGCTTTGGACATCTGATCCGCAAAGGGTTTCAACAGATAAGACCAGACATTGCGTTCGTCGGTGCGGATATGAACCTCGGCGGGCATACCTGGCCTCAGCACCTTCGCTTCGGTCAGGCAGCTCGATTTGCTTTCAACCTTGATACGCGCCGAAAAATAGGAAAGCTGACGTTGCGGGTCTTTAATCAGATCTGCCGAGATGTGTTTCACTGACCCTTGGCAGACCGGAGTGGTTCCCACGTCGAACGCCGGAAAACGGATTGATACCGGCTGCCCAGGCCGGACATCGTCGACCCGCGACGGAGGGATCAGCGCGTCCACCACAAGATCGTCGGTATCAGGTACGATGGTCATAAGCATCTCGCCAGGCGCGATAACGCCGCCGACGGTATGGACAGCCGATTCCTGTATCGTTCCGGACTGTGGCGCGCGGATCGTTGTCTTGGTCAGTTCATCCTGCGCCACAATCCTCCGTTCGTTGAGTTCGGTCTGTTTGGCTTCGGTCTCGCGGAGTTCGGTCGTCACGTCGGTGCGCCTTTGGTCATCCAGCTGCAGCATCTGCAACCCCGTTTCGCTGATGCGCGCCTGGGCTTCAGCTACTGCTGCAGCGAGGCGACCCGATTCTCCCCTGGCCCGGGTGGCATCCAACTTGATGTTGCTTACCCTCTCCTTGGAGACGAGTTTTTTGGCGTAGAGGGAATCAACGTCGGCGAAATCCTTGCTCAGCAGGGCAACCGATTCATCCACCGCGCTCTGTTGCGCTTTAAGACCGTCGATCTGACGTTCAAGTTGCTGGGATTGGCTTCTCAGCTGTGCCTTCTGTCCAGCCAAAGCCGAAGAGCGCGTTTCAAAGAGAGCGCGTTCGCCGTTGACGAGCGCAGCCAGCTCCGGTTGGTTCATTCGCGCTTTCAGGCCGACCGGCAGCTGCATTTCCGCCAAGCCCGTGCGCTCGGCCTCCAGCCGGGCGAGGCGAACGGTCGCGCGATCGAGATCCTCGCTGATGATTTGCAGGTTCGCGCGTGTCAGCGTGTCATCCAGCCTGACCAGCACGTCGCCGGCTCGCACATGATCTCCGTCCTGCGCGAAGATCCCGCCCACTGTTCCTCCGGTTTGATGCTGGACCTTCTTGACGTTGCTTTCTACCACCACGGTGGCCGGTGCAACCACGGCGCCGGCGATCTTGGTCAATCCCAGCCACAGGCCGCCGCCGAGGACCAGCAGACCTGTAATCACCAAGCCGAATATCAGGTTGGCCCGTATACCGTCCGGCAGATCTGGCGAGCTCACGGCAGGTCCTTTGCTGCCACGAAGGGTCCGGGCATAGGACGAGAAGGTGACGAATGTTTCGAGCAGAGCCTCATGCATGCCCGGCAACCCCCGGTATCGGCGCCAAAGAAGATGGCCGAGGTGAAACAGGCGGTGAAGGTCGGAGCACGTTCGCCAAGACCTCCTCGCGCGAGCCAAAGGCATGAACCGTCCCGTTCGACATAACCAGCACCTGATCGATGTTGGCGAGTGCCGAGGGACGATGCGCAACGACAATGACGATGCCCCCGCGCTGACGCACTGCCCGTATGGCGCCGGCCAGGGCAGCGTCTCCATCCACGTCGAGGTTCGAGTTCGGTTCGTCGAGCACGACAAGGAACGGCTCGCCATAAAGGGCTCGGGCGAGACCCACGAGTTGCCTCTGCCCTGCCGACAGGGCTGCTCCCCCCTCCCCGATGCGGGTCTGAAATCCCTGAGGGAGTTGCATGATCATTTTCTCGACGCCGGCGGCTCTTGCCGCCGCAAGGACGCCTTTTGGATCCGTCTTGCCTCGGAACCTCGAAATGTTGTCTGCTACCGTGCCGTCAAACAACTCCACATCCTGCGGCATGTAGCCGATATGGGCGCCGAGATGTTCCGAGTTCCATTGATCGAGAGAGGCGCCGTCCAATCTCACCGAGCCATGGAGCGGCTTCCACACCCCGACCAACGAACGGGCCAGCGTCGTCTTGCCGGAGCCGCTCGGGCCGACGACGGCCATTCCAGCCCCCCTCGACAGGTGGAAACTTACATTTACAACGGTCGGTCTTGTCAGGCCGGGCGGCGCGACTGTCAGTTGCTCGACGGCAAATCGTGCCTGTGGACGAGGCAATTCCATCGGATCGTCCTGACTGCCAAATGCAGCCATGACAGCTGCCAGTTCGCTATAGCTGCGCCGGGTCGATAGAAAACCTCTCCAGTTTGCAATGGCCGCGTCAACTGGGGCCAAGGCCCGGCCGAGCAATATGGAAGATGCGATAATCACCCCAGGAGAAGCTTCACCGCCGATGACCAGGTAGGCACCGAGCCCCAGAACGCCGGATTGCAGACCCATGCGAAGCGCCTTCGAGAAGGAACTGGCGCCACCGACGACATCCGAGAGGCGCTCCTGCTGACCAAGATATGCGCGGCTGACGTCGCTCCAGCGTCGAGCCAGTCGACCAGAAAGCCCCATTGCATGAACAACCTCGGCGTTGCGCCGGGCGGAGTCGGCAAGCGCCCGTTGCGACGACAAGTCTTCGGAGGCGCGCGCGGCCGGACCACGGCTAAAGACTTCCGCAACCGCCGTCAGGAGGACCACGGCGATCGCGCCGACGGTTGCCAACAAGCCGAGCAAAGGATGGAGCAAATAAATGATCACCAGATAAAAAGGGATCCACGGAGCGTCGAAGATGACCGTCGGTCCCGTTCCGGAAAGAAAGCCGCGCAGTCGGTCAAGATCGTGCAAAGGCTGCAAGCGGCCCGCATCACGTCCTGCCTTGAGCGGCAAGGACAGGGAGATGGAGAACACCTTTTGCTGCAAATTTCTATAGAGAAGACTGCCGATGCGGACCAGCACGCGAAGCCGCACGAAATCCAGGAGCCCGTAGACCGCATACAAGCCCAGCATGCCGATCGTGAATCCCACCAGGGTGGGAACGCTCTGCGACGGCAGAACGCGATCGTAGATCTGCAACATATAGACCGAACCGGTCAGGGCGAGAATGTTTATCACTGCCGAAAACAGCGCCACGCCAAGCAGCCCAGGCATGCAGGCGAGAATGGCGGAACGCAGCTCGGGAGAACCGGCCCCCGATGTTTTCATGACCAGCGGTCGTTCGCGCGACACTGCCGCGCCGTTACTTCCGTAAATTGTGATGGCTCAAACCTTTCTTGGTGCGCATAGCAGCCGCTATCCGTCGCCCCCCTTATTACGCTCTGCTTACATACGTCGACTTTGAGGAAAATGCAGCGGATTCGTGGCGCAGGACCAACGAAACGCGACCCGCAGCGTGCACAGGCTGGGGATAACTCCCCCAAAAAACGGCAATTCACGCTAGTAACGCAGTCCAGAATGGAACACGCAAAAGGGGCTTATGTCCTTGCTTCCACACACTTTCAAAGACGCCACGGTCGTTGACACAAAATACCTGATGCGGAGCAACAACTTAGATCAATCAAACCTTTTGTCGTTCTGTATTCTGTATTTGATCTCGCCCCGATACACCAATCACCCGAGCAGACCATCAGTCTCCCAGACTTCCAGAGGCGGCAAATTGACGACCGTCAGGCCGGCACGCCGGATCGTCATTCAAACGGAGGAGGACGGTGATCGAGCCTGACGTATTGTGGTTTAACGCATGCGCAGGGATGGCGACTGGAGGGCTCGTTCACCTCGGGGCGCTGGCCGACGGGTTCGACCGGCCCCATCTGTGACGGCTGCCAACCTGCCCAAGGAGGCGGATCGCGCCTTCGCCATCGTCGTTATCAGAGCGGACGCCGCGTTAGCCGTGCGTTATCCGCGTAGTGGGGTGTTGCGTGGAAAAGAAGTATCGGAAATTAAGAAGAGCTGTCTGGGAAACGATATATAGGGTCAGCTTGATAACCCCGAATTTCTACGTTCTGAACTACCCCATAGCAGCAGCGGGATTCTTTAACGGGAACAACAGGTTCCCAAGACGGGTTTCCAGTCAATCGGCTACGATAAATGATTTTATATTTGACAGAATGATACGAAATAGATGGGGATACCTGGAGAAGATTTGCGTTGATAAGCATTATGCTAAGTACATAGCTAGTGGAATCGCAGGCCTTAAAATCCCAAAGACGATCTCTGTATTCAAGATAGATAGAAATACGACGGCAGATGACATTTTACTTTGGATCCAGCCTTTCCTCGGACGTCATTTCGTGATGAAGCCGACCCATTCCTCTGGAAAAATTATATTCCTCGACAAACCGCTCAATAGGAAAACTCTAGAGGAATTCTTAAATTTCTCTAAGAGGTCGTACTTTAATATCGGACGAGAGACACAATATTATAAAATGGAAAAGAAATTAATTGTCGAAGACAACATTTCTACTGGTGGTGAATTAAGTGACTACAAATTCTTTTGCGTTCGCGGCAAGGCAATTTATCTTCAGGTCGACGTCGGTAGATTTGTTGATCATAAAAGGGCTGTCTTTTCTCTTCCGGATTTTAAGCAGATTGATGTCATGTATGGTTATGACCTACCAGAAAACGTAGAAAGGCCGGAAAATCTCGAAAAAATGATCGAGATCGCGGAAACGATATCTAGGGATGTTGAGTTTGTCAGGGTCGATTTGTACAGCATTAACGGTGACATATATTTTGGAGAGATGACTTTTTCTCCATGCGCTGGGTCGGATCATATTTCAAACGAGAGTTGGGCCATCGATTTTTTAAATAGGATCAAAGCAGAAAGTGCTCCTAAAGCAGCGATAGGTGGCCGCTTCACGCCGCAAGCGGCACGATCTTTCGACCGTCAAGTTGGCGGGTGAGCCGCGAGGGCGTCAGCGCAAGCCTCGGTTCATGTGCCGAGGCACCCCAATTGGCTTTCCCCTAGTTGGGGATAACCCGGTCGGGAAAGGCGGATATTTCCCAATCACGCGGCTCAACAATGAGCCGGATGAGAGGGGCTTATGTTGTTGTTGCGGCACTGTTTTAAAAGACTTCGGTTGACCCGAAGCGGAACATCTCCTGCTGTGCAGCAATCCTGTCGGCGATCAAAGATTCTATCCAGCGGGTGTCGTATTTGATTTGGGCCTAATATGCGCCGTCAACTAAGCAGACGTGGGGCATAACCGAATCAACCAAAGGATTTTTGGATGACACTCCACTACGCGTCCGGTGGATCAGCCGCCGAGATCGCAACCGCCGGATTCAATCTGGCTGATGTTCAGTACGTTTCGCAAGTCAATGCCTTGCCGGATGGCATGAAAGGCTTGGTTTATCTCGGTGAGCACGACGGAGTAACTTCGTCTTTCATTGATAAAGTCACTCCCTTCATAGGTAATCCAAATGTGTTCGGGTTTTACCTTAGCGACGAGCCTGATCCGACAGGCAAGTGGGGCAGCTACGCAACCGCTGCAAATCTAAAGGCGGAATCCGACTGGATTCATTCTCATGTTCCCGGCGCCAAGACCTTCATCACGATGATGAACTTGGGCACGGATGGCTCCCCGAGCTACATGAACCCGAACGACCCGGCCCACGCCGCTTACAATCCGGCGAATACGGGCATCGATTTCTACGGTATCGGCTATTACCCCATCAACAACACTTCGGCTCCCGACTACACCCATATCGACAAGATGGTTGCGGCTGCCGGTGAAGCGGGCATCCCGATTGACAAGATCGTCCCGCTTTACCAGGCGTTCGGTGGTGGCAACTGGGAAACCAGCGCTGGCGGCAAGTTTGTCATGCCCACCGCTGCCCAGGAGCAGGCCATGATTGATCGTTGGGCCGCACTGGTTCCGTCGCCGGCCTTTGACTATACCTATAAATGGGGAACGCAGAATGGCGACACCGCGCTTGAAAGCGCCTCGGAACTGAAAGCCTTTTTCCTCCAGCACAATCTCGAGGGCACCCATGCCCCGGTCTCGCCCCCGGTTAGTGATCCTGTCACGCCCCCGGTCAGTGATCCGGTCGGCACACCGACCACACCTCCTACTCACGTCGGCACCCCTGCTCCCACCGGGCCGGCCCCGTCGGGCAGCGATCATGTCTTCCATGGCACGCGCGGCGCAGACGTTTTCCACGCAACCGGGGGCAATGACAAATATCTCGTCAACAATGCTCATGACAAGGTCATGGAAGCGCCAAACGGGGGCTTCGACAAGGTCGCGGCCTCGGTGAGTTACGCTCTTACGGCGGGATCACATGTCGAGCAGCTCTCCACCGCCAATTCCGGTGGCAGGGCGTCCATTAACCTGACCGGCAACGAATTCGGTCAAGCCATCTATGGAAATGGCGGTGCCAACAAGATCAATGGCGGCGGTGGCGCCGACAAGATGACCGGCTATGGCGGCAATGACACCTATTACGTCGACAATGCCCACGACAAGGTGGTGGAGCAGGGAGGAAGCGGCCTCGACAAGGTTCTTGCCTCGGTGAGCTTCGCTCTTTCGGCTGGCTCGCACATCGAGCAACTCGCAACCACCAAGACGTCCGGCAAGGCCGCCATCAATCTGACCGGCAACGAATTCGGACAGACCATTCAAGGCAATGCCGGTAACAACAAGATCGACGGTGGCGGCGGAGCCGATACGTTGACCGGGCACGGGGGCAGAGATGCCTTCGTGTTCAGTACCGCCCTTGGCGCTGGAAACGTCGACAGGATCACTGATTTCAACAAAGCCCAGGACAAGATCCACCTCGACCATTCCATCTTTGCCGGTCTCGATCAGGGGGGCCTCTCGTCGGACGCTTTCTTTGCCGGCAAAGCGGCGCATGACAGTTCCGATCACATTATCTACAACAGTTCGACCGGAGCTCTTTCTTTCGACAGCGACGGCGTCGGAGGCGCAAACCAGATCCATTTCGCGAGCCTCTCTCCGCATCTGTCGATTACCGCATCGTCTTTCCTGGTCACCTGACGCTCCAGCGACGAATGCCTTAAAGGTCGGCGAGGTCTTGGTGCCTCGCCGACAGTCGTTTGGGCCGAGCGTCCGAACTTCGCGCCCATCAGCGAGCCGCGGAGTTCAGGTCCGCCACGCCTTACTCCAGCCACTCATCGTACCCACTTCAGGCAATGCCGTGGGGGCGTCCCGGTGAGACTGCGTCGGCAAGACAGGAGGGACATTAGCGCTCCCCCACCGCGAGGGAATCTCGCCTCACTGGTCCTACCCCTTTCCAAACATCATGGTGTCATTCAAACGGACGAGGACAGGAACCCGGCCTCCCCATAGCGTGCACTCGGGCGGGATGCGCTCATAGGTGATGAAACCGGGCCGTGGCAGCATCGAGAGCGTCAGTTACTCGATTGCCCGCCGTGTGCGCTGGGGAGAGGCAGATGAACCCACATCTGGTCTGCGTGGGAGGCGAGGATCACGCCTTGAGAGTTCCCTTCCTCATCGCGCTGCGAGAGAAAGGCTTTCGCGTTACGGCGGTCTCGAGCGGTTCTCCCGTACCGTTTTTAAGGCATGACATTTCGCATCACAGGTTCTCCTTCGACCGGTTTGCATCTGGCGGCGGGGAATGGCGTGCTCTCGGAACGATGCGCCGATTGATGCGGGAGCTTCGGCCCGACATCATCCAGAGTTTCGACACCAAGCCAAATCTGTTGACGCCCCTTTCCATGCGGGGAACAGTTCCGGTTATTCGCACCATCAACGGGCTGGGCTGGACGTTCTCATCTCTGGCGCCTCGCGCTTTGGCCCTGCGTCCGGTCTATTGCGCGCTGCAATGGCTCGCGTCTTCGTGGACGGCGGCGACCGTTTTCCAAAATCGTGATGACCAACTGTTCTTCGAGCGCTTTCGGCTGACCGGTCGCGGAAGCTCGCGACTGATACGCAGTTCCGGAATCGATGTCGATGCGTTCGCAACGGTGCGCCATCTCGGGTCCTCGGCAACGAAGATGCGTAGGGAACTCGGCCTCCAGTCCGCCGAAGTGGTGATCTTTGTCGGCCGCTTGACCCGTCAGAAGGGTGTGGGAACCCTCCTCGAGGCGGTTCCTCGCGTCGTGGCCGAAAGACCAGCAGCACGATTTGTGCTTGTCGGCCCGCGAGAATCCGAAGGCTCATTCGCAATCGACAAGTCCGAGATCGACCGGCACGCATCTCATGTGCTGGCCTTGGGTCCACGACGCGATGTCGCTGATCTCCTCGGCATGGCCGATGTATTCGCCTTTCCCACCCAGTATCGCGAAGGAGTACCGCGTGTGTTGCTGGAAGCGGGGCTTTCGGGACTGCCAATCGTGGCTTCCAGGATGCCAGGCTGCAGAGACGTCGTCGAAGACGGGTGGAATGGCTACCTGGTTGCACCGCATGACGCCGATGCCCTTGCCTCGCGAACAATAGACTTGCTGTCCGACCGCGCTGGGGCAAAGGCAATGGGCGTCCGTTCCGCTGAACTTGTGCGGGAGCGATTTGCCCTGCCGTTGGTGGTCGATCAGTACTGCGACCTGTACGAAAACACACTCCGCGCGGGGCTTCCGCGACCGCTCCCTGCTGTCGCGCTTGAGGGCAGCCTCGCAGATCACCGGGGCGGAGCACGTCAATGATCCGGGACGCCTTGCTCGCCCTGGGAGTTGCGATGTCCTACGCGACGCAACTGGCCGTTCCGGGATTGCCGCTCGGCTATGGCGAATTGTTCATCGCGATCTGGATCGTTCTGGCGATTGGACGAATATTCGCCGGGGGTCGTCTCCAGGTCACACCCGCTTTTGTCCAACTGGCGAGCTTCTGGCTGATCTTGTCGCTGGCTTTGGGAATCGGCACGATCGTCGGCTACCTGACCACCGTCCTTTACTTGACCGGGCTGGTACATGACCTGATGGCCTACATGCTGCTGGCCGGCTTCACATGCCTGGCGGCCGCGGAGCCCGACGCCGATCGTCACCTTCGCCGCAGTGCCTGGTGGGTGATCGCCATCGCCAATGGAAGCTTCGTAATTCAGCTGGGATTGGCATTTGGGGTAGCCCACCAGCCCGGCGTCGACCCCTGGTTCTGGGACAGATTCCGGGGCTGGTCCGAGAACCCGAACCAACTTGCGCTCTATTGCGCGCTTTTTGGCCCCCTGGCTTTGCACCTTGCCACGACCACCCGCAACCCATGGCGCCGTTTGCTCGCATTCTCCAGCCTGATCCTGACCTTTTATGTCGGCCGGCTGACGAAGAGCGACACCTATCTCTACACCAGTATCCTGAGCTGCCTCGTCTTTCTCGGATTGCGGCTTCGTGCATGGATCGCAACAAGCGGTCGCGCCAGCCTGCCCCGCTTGGCAGCAATTGTGCTGTTGGCGGGTTCCTTGCCTTTAGCGCTGGCGATGACGCCCTACGCGCTCACCGAAGAGGCCAGCGTCGCCCATTTTGCCAAGAGCCTTACCAAGGACCAGGGTGGGGAAGCGACACTCGAAACGTTCGAACTCCGGCTCTATCTGTGGCAGGACGCGGTGGAAACGGGGTTGAAATCCGGGTCGCTGGGATTGGGCCCTGGGCCTCACCTCGAGCGCCCGCCCGTCGCCGACCGTCAATTTCTGCAGCGACCTTTCGAGGCCCATAATACCGTTCTTGACCTTTACCTGCAGGGCGGATTGCTTGCGGTGATGGCATTGGTCTGGATCGTGGGAGCCGCAATGTCGCTTGCCTGGCGAGCGGGATTCGACGCGCTGCTGGTGCTCGGTGCGTCGACGATAATCTTCAGCATGCCTCACCTGATCATCCGCCATCCGATCGTGTGGTTTTCGCTGGCTTTCTGCCTCGTTGCCGGAAATCCGACCGCACTTCGGCGGCAACTTGCCGAGCCCAGGGTGCCCTAAATGTGTGGGATCGCCGGAATTCTATTGGCTTCCGATGCCACAGACATAAAGCCGCTCCAAGCGATCGGGCGGATGACCGCATCGCTGCGTCACCGGGGCCCGGATGGCGAAGGGCTCTGGGCCGATCGCGAGGCTGGAATCGCATTGGGCCACAGGCGATTGGCAATTGTCGACCTGTCAGCCGCCGGGCACCAGCCGATGCATTCTGCCAGCGGCCGATACGTGATCACCTTCAACGGTGAGATATACAATTTTCGCGATTTACGTCGCGAACTTGAGGGTGCGGGCCAAACCTTTCAAGGCGCCAGCGACACCGAAGTGATGCTCAGCGCAATCGAGCATTGGGGGCTTGAAACCGCCCTCAAACGCTTTGCCGGAATGTTCGTGTTCGCATTGTGGGATCTGAAGACAAGAAGCCTTTATCTGGCCCGTGACAGGATGGGCAAAAAGCCCCTCTATGTTGCTTCGACCCGAGACGCATTGGTCTTCGCCTCTGAGCTGAAGGCGATCAACACCTTTCCGGGCTTCTCTCCCGACCTTGATCTTGATGCCGCGGCGGCAATGCTTTCAACGGGATGGGTGCCGGACCATCTCTGTATCTGGCGAGGCGTGTTCAAACTGCCGCCTGGTTCCGTCCTTTCCGTCACCGCGGCGAATTGTGCCGAAGACCGCAGCGCGGACCGTCTTTCGCAACGCGTTCACCGCTGGTGGTCACTGGCTGACGTTGCAGCCGATGGGCGACGGAACCCCGCTACCGGCACCGACGAAGATCTGGTTGACGAACTGGACAACCGGCTTCGGCTGGCCGTGCGGGAACGCATGATGGCCGACGTCCCTCTGGGTGGCTTCCTGTCGGGCGGGATCGACAGCTCAGCCGTGATCGCCCTGATGCAGGCTCAATCCTGCAAGCCGGTTCGCAGTTTCACGATCTCGTTCGCAGAGGGCGGCTTTGATGAAGCTCCATACGCAGCGGCCGTTGCCCGTCATCTGGGCACCGACCACTCCGAACTTCACCTCTCGCCCAGCGCCGCACGTGACGTCATTCCCGAGTTGCCGCAGGTCTGGGATGAACCCTTCGCCGATGAATCGCAGATACCGACCTTGCTCGTTGCCAGGCTCGCCCGTCAGCACGTCACCGTAGCGCTGTCGGGCGACGGCGGTGACGAATGCTTCGCAGGATACGGCCGCCACTTCATGGCGGAGCGGTTGAAACGACACCTGCGCCTGCCCCGACAACTGCGCCGAACCTTGGCGGCAGGGGCAGGTTTTTTCGCACGCGCCGGACGCGACGATGTCATCGGCAAACTGCCACTCTCTGCGAGCGCGAGGCATTTTATCCGGAGCGACCGGATGGAACGTCTCGCCCGGCTGCTCACGGCATCGAATGAAGACGAATTGTTTCAGCGGCTGGCGCGGCCACAGGCTGAAAACCTGGGACGTCAGCGGCCCACCGAACCAATCTACGGCCACGGCGGTCCGCCGCTTGACGACCTGCTCTCCCGTCTTCTGTGCGATGACATGGCGGGGTACTTGCCTGGCGATATCTTGGTGAAGCTGGACCGTGCCACTATGGCCAACAGCCTTGAGGGCCGGTGTCCTCTGCTTGACCACCGCGTTGTCGAATTCTCCTGGCGGCTGCCATCCAACATGAAAGTTCGTGATGGCGCCGGCAAATGGATCCTTCGTCAATTGCTACGCCGCTATCTCCCGCAGCACCTGATCGAGCGTCCGAAACAGGGCTTCGATGTCCCTATCGCAGCATGGCTGCGGGGTCCGCTGCGCAACTGGGCCAGCGATCTTCTCGCCGACATGCGAGCAGAAAGCAGTGACGTATTGGACGCTGCGAAGATCGACGCCTGCTGGCGCGATCACATTGATGGCCAGAACCGCTCGCGCGAATTGTGGTCCGCATTGATGTTCCAGGCCTGGCGGAGCCGAGCCAACCGGCAAGCACAGGAAACCGGCCCAATTCATGAACCCGATCTGGCAGGAGTATAAAATGGTAGGTTCCGCAATCAGCCCGATCCAGCTGCCACGGATCAATCAACCACCAGCACCGGTTCTCGAAGGCAGAGTGCACGTGCGGTCATTGCGCGAATATGTCGAGCCGGCCACCGCGTCGCACCAACTCTTCGTGATTCTGGCAAGGCGAAAATGGTCTATTGTTGCCTTCGCTGTGTTGGGCGGGCTGCTGGCGGGGTTGCTGGGAAGTCTTCGCCCGGTTCTCTACGAAGCAACTACTCAGCTTATCATCGACGCCCCATCGCGCGGTTCACTGCCCGTCGGCGCCCCGTCTTCGCAGGACCTCGTCGATTCAAGCATAGATGACCACATCACGATGCTATCGTCGCAAGACCATCTGCGCCGCGTCATGGCGGCACTGCGCAAGACAGGTGCGGCTGAAACCGGACAGGACAATTCCGCTAGCGGGAATTCCCGGCTTGAGCCGTCTGCCATCCCTCCCCCGAGGACACGCTCGCTTGCCGGTGGTCTACTGGACCGACTGTGGCCAGGAGCGGACAAAACAATCAGCGATTCACAGGCCGAGGATGCCTCTGAATTGAGAGCCTTGCGGCAAGGAATGCGGGTCGGGCAGGAGCTGCGATCGAGAGTAGTCTCCGTCGCTTTCGCCGATGACAGTCCCGCGCGGGCGGCGCTCGTGGCCAACACATTCGCTCAGGTCTATGTCGACAATCTGATAAGGAGAAGGCAGGCATCCGACCAGCAAGAACTCGATGCGATCACCACCAGCCTGCCCAGGCTGCAAAACGATCTGCAGGCAGCGGCCGACCGCCTTGAGAAATATCGGTTGAGCCACGGAGCCATCGACCAAGGCTCGGCGGACAATGCAGCCAGGGAACGGGCCGACCTCAGCCAGCAATTGTCGATGTCAAACGCAGATCTCGCCGCTGTGGAAACTCGGCTGCGACATGTTCAGGAGCTTCGAGCGCAGGGGGCTTCTTTCGTCTCCGTGGCCGAAGCCATTGGCGGGCCTGAACTTGCCGATCTTGCGGCTCGGCAGG
>NZ_RZRW01000830.1:0-1870 GCF_003998745.1 Mesorhizobium sp. M7A.F.Ca.US.014.04.1.1
TATCGAGCAGCTTCTTGCCCGAATCGGAATTGTAGAAGGCGGCGATGTCGGTCAGTTCCTTTGCGGAGAACACTTTCGCGTAGGCGAGTGCGGCTTCCTTCTCGAGGTCGGCACGGCGCGAGGCCAGCGCCAGAGCCTTCTCGTTGATGGTCTTGCCGATCAGTTCCTGCATGTCCGGGTTCTTCTGGATCAGCTGCGATTCGAGCGCCGCGGCTGCCTGCGGCAGGATGTTGTCGAACGGGTCGGTCGCGTGGATCGCAGCGACCGCCGCGCGGGCGGCCTTCAGGTGCGCTTCCGTGACATCCTGCGAAAACGCCGGCGACGAGAAGGCGAAAACGGCCGAGGCCGCCAGAAGGACGGAAAGGCTGCGAACCCGGTTATGCAACGTCATGATCGGTAGAACTCCCTGGTTTTCGGGCGGCATGGACGGTTTGGATACCGTCGCCGCCGGCGATGATGGCCGCTGAAGCCAGCCCGATGAAAAGACCATGCTCGACCACGCCCGGAATGGCGTGGAGAGCATTCGAAAGCGCTCTTGTATCCGGAATGCGGCCAAAAGATGCATCGAGGATAAAATGGCCGCCGTCTGTAACAAAAGCCTGCCCGCCCGTCATCCTCAATGTGACCGGTCCGGAAAGACCGAGCTTTTCAGCCGCCGCGGCAACCGCGATTTCAGTGGCGCGCAGGCCGAACGGATTGACTTCGATCGGCAGGGGAAAACGGCCGAGCGTCTCGACCATCTTGGAGCGGTCGGCGATGACGATCATGCGCTGGGACGCCGCGGCGACGATCTTCTCGCGCAGCAGCGCGCCGCCGCCGCCCTTGACCAGGGTCAGTTCCGGGTCGACTTCGTCGGCGCCGTCGACGGTGAGATCCAGCTCTGGCGTTTCCTCCAGCGTCGACAGCGGCACGCCAAGCTCGCGGCAGAGCAACGCGGTGCGCTCCGAAGTCGGTACGCCGATGACGGTCATGCCGGTTGCAACCTTTTCGGCAAGCAGCCGCACGAACTCCTCGGCCGTGGTGCCGGTGCCGATGCCAAGCCGCATGCCGTCGCTTACATGGGCGAGTGCTGCCCGCGCGGCTTCGACCTTCAACTGCCTTGCATCCATGTCGGTTATTGCCCCGGAAATTCGCTGCCGGGCTCGTAGCATTTTTGCCGGTCCGGTCAAAGCCCTGGACGGCGCTTCTCCAGGTGATGCTCAGTGTAGGAATTATTTCCTTGACGGGTGAGTGCAGCTATGCTACATTTTTGCCTATGGTGCTGATTTGCGCCAACAACCCGCCGTCGAAGCGGGTTTTTTCATATCGGACGGGCCCGCTGCGAATGCCCGGCCTGATAAGCAGGCCCCGCCTGAACGAGCTGGCCCAGCGCTTGCCTTGACGCGCCGCAGCCTTTATCGCCTGCCCCTGTAGAAACTTGCCCCAGGACAGACCATGACCCGACCGATCATCGTGTTCGACCTCGACGGTACGCTGATCGACACAGCGCCGGACCTGCTCGACAGCCTCAACCACAGCCTGGCCGCCAGCGAGATCGCGGCGGTCGACGAAGCCGGCTTCAGGCGCTTTGTCGGTCACGGCGGCCGGGTGATGATCGAGCGGGCGCACGCCGCCCATCAGCGATCGCTTGCCGTCGAGGAGCACGACCGGCTGCTGAAACTTTTCCTCGACCACTACACGCTCAACATCCCCGGCAAGTCACGCCCCTACCCCGGTGTCGTCGAGGCGATCGCGCGCTTCGAGGAGGCCGGCTATACCCTCGCCATCTGCACCAACAAATACGAAGCCAACTCGCTGGCGCTGATCGAGGCGCTCGGCCTGACCAAACATTTCGCGGCCATCGCGGGCCAGGACACGTTCGCCTTCCGCA
>NZ_RZRW01000831.1:0-1864 GCF_003998745.1 Mesorhizobium sp. M7A.F.Ca.US.014.04.1.1
CACTTGGAAGATGGAAATCCATTGGCAACGGGGTGACCGTACCGGAAAGGTCGATGCAACCGCCATCATTCGTCAGAGCGATTGGGGGATCGACATGCAAGTGTATTCGATCGGCTCGGATTCCCGCACGATCCTCGCCAAGCCCAGCCACGAGGTCTCAGGACGCCCCGTCATTCATTACATGTACGAGGTAGAACCCAAGGCTATGTGGTCTGACGCAGTCAACCCATACAAGGGTGCGGCGATCCTTCGACTAAATGAACATACCGGCGAATTGAGCGGGAACTATTGGACCAGCCAATTGTCGAAGGGCTTCTTCAAACTCAGCCGCGAGTCTCAGGCTGCGGTAATGGGACCACAGGGGGAATCGGTGGATGTTTTGTTAATAACAGCCATTGCCGATGAATTTACCGAGGCACGCGCGGTGTTTGGCACCCGTGCTGGGTCGCCTGAAGGCGTGTCGGAATGGCTGCCGCGAAAGACCCATCTCAACGACGATTATCTAGTCGGGTCCTTCGTCGTAGGAGGTGAAGAGCGTTTCAGTATAGCTTTAGCGAAACCGAGTCGCATGGGGTCCGTGAGCACCAGTCCGGTGGCGACAAACCTCGCCAACTATCTCCGACCAAAGTGCCTTGTGATGTGTGGGGTTTGCGCTGGTAACCCAGGCGATGTTGAGCTTGGTGATCTCATCGTCTCGGAGCTTGCCTATCAATACGACGAGGGAAAACGGGAAAAGGACGAGTTCCTCAGCGATATCCGCCAGGCACGAATATCTAAGGAGTGGCTTGCGGCGGCGCAGTCTCGCGATCCTCGTGATCTCCCAAGTTTCGGCCATCCAAATGGTGGGGAGCGCAAATTATGGCTAATGCACAAGCTCTATCAAGGCTTCGATCCGCGCGTGCTGCCAGCGCGTAAACGCTACTTCGCGGACGGGGAGTGGTCCTCGACGCTTGTTGATCTAGAGAAGTCGGGGGAGCTGCTAATAGAGGGGACGTCGATAAAACTTACGGAAGTAGGACGAAGTGCTGTGGAACGGTCACTTGTCATGGATGTCGATCCACCAAAAACACTCCCCTTTGAAATCAAGACTGGCCCAATCGCCAGCGGAAACGTCGTTGTCAAAAATGGCATGACTTGGGACATGTTGAAGCGCAGCGGCGTGCGCACCGTGTTGGGACTCGAGATGGAAGCGGCCACAATCGGTGAGATCGCAAAGCAGTGTGGTATTGGCGAGTGGATCGTTATCAAGGGGGTGATGGACCATGCCGATCCCAACAAGGCGGACCGTTTCAAGCCGTTTGCGGCGCGTGCGTCTGCCGAAGCTCTTCGGAAATTCTTGATCGGCAGATTCTCAGTCTGACAGAGTGCAGGAGCCCACTGAAAGAACATGATCGCGAGGTGAACGGTCCATCGATCCGTTCATCTTGCGGAACCTAGCTGATTGCATTCAATTAACGGTCTGCAACCGCTTGGTTCCTTGGTTCAGGTCGTCGCCTTTCTTAACTGCCGGGCGGGAGGGCTCTTTTGCTTCGATAGAAGTCGAAGCCGCCAAGATTATTGAGGGTGGCGTTTCCAACCAAGCTAGGACGCGCTGCTCCAATCTTGCCGTCACTCCAATGTTGAACAGTCCGCGGGAACCGCCCGCCGCCTACGAGGCCAAGTAGACTTCCGACACATAAAGAAAGCTAAATTCCATAACAACGCCGGGCAGCAATCCATCAATCGAGACCAACGACCACCCGATTGCGGCCGCCGTTTTTGGCTTTGTAACGGGCGACGTCGGCGCGTTTTATCAGCGCCGCTACTGTATCCGCCCCTTTGAAAACCGAAGACACTCCAACGCTGACAGTAACTTCGGCCGTCT
>NZ_RZRW01000832.1:0-1863 GCF_003998745.1 Mesorhizobium sp. M7A.F.Ca.US.014.04.1.1
GTGCACGATTTCCTCTTCCCCTGGTTCCGGCCGGTCGCCGTCACTTTTATCGCCGGTTCGCTGATCTGGTGGTTCTGGGCCAAGGCACGGGAAAAGGTGGTGAATGCGGGAGTCGCCAATGGTTGAGTTGCGGCCGAGCCTCGATATCGTCGCACCGTTCTTCAACGAGGCGGCATCGGCATCGGCCTTCGCGCGCCTGCTGGGCGAGCTCGAAGTGGCCGTGGCACAACGCTTCGGCATGACCGTACACAAGATCCTGGTCGATGACGGCAGTCGTGACGATGGCGCCGTGCGGTTTTCGCAAGCGCTGACGGGGTCGTGGGAGATCGTGCGCCTCAGCCGCAATTTCGGCAAGGAAGTCGCGGTGCTCGCCGGCCTCGACCAGTCGCGCGGCGACATGGTGCTGATCATGGACGCCGACCTCCAGCATTCCCTGGACATCAGCCTGAAGCTGATCGCCGAGCTGGTGGACCATCCGGACATCGACGTCGTCTATGCGCAGAACGACCGCCGCGAGGCGAGCTGGCGGCGCAGCCAGCTTGCACGGCTTTTCTACAGCCTGATCAACTCGAGCCAGCGTTTCGATATTCCCGAAAATGCCGGCGACTTTCGCGTCATGCGCGGCGCCGTGGCGCGCGCGCTGACCAGCCTGCGCGACAAGCGGCGCTTCAACAAGGGCCTGTTTGCCTGGGCCGGCTTTCGCCAGAAGGCGTTGCCCTATTCGCCGGAAGGCCGCGCCAGCGGCACGTCGAAATGGAGCCGGCTCAACCTGATCGCCTTCTCGCTCGAAGGTTTTACTTCCTTTTCCGTCATTCCCTTGCGTCTCATCAGCCTCAGCGGGCTGCTCGCGGCGTTGGCCGGTGCGCTCTATGGCGCCAAGGTGCTCTTCGAGGTGATCTTCTACGGCATTGCCGTTCCGGGCTACCCCAGCCTGCTGGTTGCCGTCGTCCTGCTCGGCGGCCTCAACCTGACCTTGCTTGGCCTGATCGGCGAATACGTCTGGGTCACGCTCAGCGAGAGCAAGGATCGCCCGGTCTATCTCGTGCGCGACGTCGTGCGCAGCGTGGCCCCCGCCGATCGGCCGGAGCCAGGCACTTCGAACAGATGACGCGGCGCATCCGCCTGATCGCCGACGATTACGGCCTGGCGCCCGGCGTTTCCGCCGCGATTCTCGACCTGCTCGATCGCGGCCGCCTGACCGGCACCAGCTGCATGACCGGCTTTCCGGAATGGGAAGCGGAGGCAGCGCGCATAAAACCGCTGTGCGGCCGGGCCGCGGTCGGGCTGCATCTCACCTTGACCGACCAGTTGACCATTACCGGCCGGTCGAACCTGGCGCCGGAAGGCCGGCTGCCACCGCTCCGCGCACTGGCCTTGCCTGTTCTGCGCGGCCGCATCGACGAGCGCCATGTTCATGCCGAGCTTGACGCCCAGTACAGCCGCTTCGTCGAGGCGCTTGGCCGCCGCCCCGATTTCGTCGACGGGCATCAGCATGTGCATTTCCTTCCCGTCGTGCGCACATGGCTGCGCGCGCGGTTTCCAGAAGGCGCCGACAGGCCGGCCCTACGCGGCGGCCCGGCGCTGGCCGCAGGGTCGAAGGTCGCCGCGATTGCCGCGCTCGCTGCCGGGTTCAACCGTTCGATGCAGCGCGCCGGCTTCATCGTTTTCCAGCCGCTCGCCGGCATCTATGACTGGCGGCAGCCCGAAAAGTTCACTGCGGTTCTGCAGGCCGCCGTCGAAGGGTTGCCGGAACAAGGGCTGTTCATGTGCCATCCCGGCCATGTCGACGAGACGCTGCGCGCGCGCGACACGATGCAAGGTGTGCGCGAGGTCGAATTCGCGGCCCTGGCATCGGACGCGTTC
>NZ_RZRW01000833.1:0-1858 GCF_003998745.1 Mesorhizobium sp. M7A.F.Ca.US.014.04.1.1
CCTCGGTGTTCTCCCCTCCAGCGGCGCGGTCGACGTCGGCATCCTGTCGCTGCTGGTCACCGCCGGACTGGCGGCGTCGAACGGCGAAGCGCGGCGGCATGTGCAGGGCGGCGCCGTGCGCCTGAACGACGAGCCGGTGAGCGACGAGCGCCGGCTGGTGACCCCTCAGGATTTGAGTCCGGAAAACGTCGTAAAGCTTTCCTTGGGAAAGAAAAAACACATTCTGGTGCGACCGGCCTGAACTCGCTCACCTATATTCGAAGATCGACCTGAATATTCCGGGCGCGATCACCGACAGCGGATTGATGTCCAGCAACGGCTTGTTGGCGTTGCCCTTGAGCCGGTAGGTGACGCCGATCAGGCCACGGTCGCGGCCATTGCCGAGCAGCGCGCCAACGATGGGCAATTCGCCGAAGATGCGATTGAGGCCATAGACCGGCATGAACGTGCCGGTCATGTCCATGTTGTTGTTCTGGTCGTAGAGCGTGCCCTGGAACGTGGTGCCGATGCGCGGTCCGCGCAGCACACCGTTGGCGATTTTCAGGTAACCGCTGCCCTTGTCGATCTCGGCGTAACCGCGTTCGAACTTCACCCGCGACGTGTCCAGTTTGCCCTTGACCGCCTGGTTGAGGCTGCGGTTGTCGCCGGCGGGCGTGGTCGAGACGATGGAGGCCAGTTTCGGTTCGTTGACGACGAAAAAGTTGCTGGTGTCGACCTTGCCCCTCAGCGATCCGTCGCTCGGCCCCGCCAGGGCCAGGGTGATCGTTCCGCCTTCCATATGCTCGTAGATATTGAGGAATCTCAGGATGGCGCCAGCGTCGGCGGACTGCATGTTGAGCGCGCGCTGGCCGGCACCGGTGGTGTTGCTGATGGTTATGGCGGCGCCCGAACTTGCCGTGGCGCGGACCTTCAGCCCGTTCACCCGCGAGCCGGCCGCGCTGTAGTCGAGCTTCAGATTGGACAATTGCTCGTCGTGGAAACCGGTCAGCCGGTCGACATCGGCGCTGACGGAGATGGCGTCGGAACCGGTGGTTTTGGTAGCCGTGTCGACGTCGGAGGTGAACTGCTTGATGAGCGAGCGGGCATCGAGCGCATTGCCCGATATGTCGACCGCATAGCCCTTGCCGGACCGCTTCACCGACACAGCAACGTCGTCGCCTCTGTTCAAGGTGACCTTGCTGAACCGCGCCGACGACAAGGCGCCATTGACCAGCACGATGCTGCCGTCGACGGAGAACGTCTTTCCGTCGAGATTGAAATCGGACAGCGTCGTGGTGTCGCCGGACTTGGTCATGACGAAGGTGACGTTGGCGGGCACCCCCGCCCCCTTGCTCCAGCCCGCCCAGGGAATGTCCAGCCTGGCGTTGGTCAGGTCGGCCGAGACGTTCTGGTCGCCGCTGCCGTTCTTGTCGATCGCCACCTTCACAGTTCCGGCAAGCAGCGGCTTCAGGCCGGGCATGGCGGCGGCGCGGATCTTGTCGTCGAGCACCAGGGCCACCTTGCGGCTGCGCGCCGGCCCCTCATCCCTGAGCGGCTCGATCAGATCGAGTTCGGCCGGAATGCCGTTCAGCAACGCCTTGGCGGAGATCACCGCCTTCTCGGGGTCGACCGTGATCGAACCGTCGGCATCCGTCACGACCTGTCCTTCGAAGGGCTTGGCCAGGGACATGCCGGTGTAGTCGAGCGACACCAGCCAATCGAGCTTCGAGGAGTCGACGCCGGACTGCAGCGGAATATCCGCCTTGACGTGACCGGTGACGCTGCCCGACAGGTCCTCCGGCAGAATGCCGACATGGCGCATGGCGTTGATCGGCTCGTAGGATGCGAGTTCGGCAACGGCGGATGCGTCGCCGTCGAC
>NZ_RZRW01000834.1:0-1855 GCF_003998745.1 Mesorhizobium sp. M7A.F.Ca.US.014.04.1.1
GTTCAAGGAACAGACCAATCTGACGCCCAATGTCTACTGGAACACGCTGCGCATGGAGGAAGCGGTGCGGCAGCTGCAATGGTCGCAGGAACCGCTGATCTCCGTCGCCTGCAATCTCGGCTTCACCACGCAGGGCAATTTCTCGCGCTTTTTCCGCGACCATGTCGGCGTGCCGCCGACGCTCTACCGCGAGGCCGCGCGGGCGATCGCCTGAACCAGCCGCCCTTTTTCAGACTCCCCGCCCTTTTTCAGACTCCTTGATAGGCGCTCAAGACGCATTGATAAGCGTCGCTGAAATGGCCGCCCTACCCTTGCACCGGATCGCTTTTGCAAGGGAACATTTTGAATGGCCAAAGTCACCATCTCCAGCGTCATCGACGCGCCGGTCGAAAAGGTCTGGGCGCGCATACGCGACTTCAACGGGCTGCCGGGCTGGCATCCGCGCATGGTGGAAAGCCACATTGAAGACGGCAAGGATGCCACCACAATCGGCTGCGTGCGCAATTTCCAGCTCGCCAGCGGCGCCCGCCTACGCGAAAAGCTGCTCGACTTCTCCGATCAGAATTTCCTGGTCAGCTACTCCATCCTCGAGACGCCGCAGCCGCTGACCAACCACAAGGCGACCCTGCAGCTGCGGCGCGTCACCGATGGCGACCGCACCTACGCCGAATGGACCGCTAGCTTCGACGCCGCGCCTGAGGAGGCAGACAAGCTGGCCGAGGGCATGGGCGCCAATGTCTTTCAGGGCGGCTTCGACGCCCTGAAAAGCCATTTCGCCGGCCAGAGCTGACAGGAGCCAGACCATGGCGCTGGCACTGCAGACTTTTGCAACGGTGAAAGACGCGAACGCGGCACTGAAGGCGGCCGGCACCCGCTATCTCGGTGGCGGCACGCTGGTCGTCCGCGCGGCCAATGAAGGCGACGTTTCGGTTTCCGGCCTTATCAGGTCGACCGAGCCGTCCCTGTCCACCATCGCCGTTGCCGGCGATAAAGTCTGCATCGGCGCTTCGGTGACCATGGCGGCGATCGCCGGCCATCCGGGGCTCGGCACGCTCGCCAAGGCCGCCCGTGCCGTCGGAGGCCCGGCCATCCGCAACATGGCGACCGTCGGCGGCAATCTTTTTGCCCCGAGCCCGTATGGCGATTTCGCTGTTGCCCTGCTGGCGCTCGATGCGACGGTCAGCACCGATGACGGTGAAACGCCGATCGAGACTTTTCTGGCCAATCGGGGCGGCAGCCGCGTCGTCGTCACTTCCGTGAGCTTCACGCTTCCGAAGGCCGACAGTTTCCGCTTCCTGAAAGTGTCGAGGGTCAAGCCCAAGGGCGTCTCCGTGCTCAGCATAGCCGGTGCTCTGGAACTGTCGTCGGATGGCTCGGTGACCTCGGCGCGGATCGCACTCGGCTGCATGGCGGATCGGCCCATGCGCGCCAGGGCGGCGGAAAAAGCGCTGATCGGCCGAACGCTAACCGCTGACGGCATCGCGCCGGCCTTGGCCGCGGCCGGTGATGGCACCTCGCCCATCACCGACCCGATCGCCAGCGCCTGGTATCGCGCCGAAGTCCTGCCGGTTCATCTCGGGCGGTTGCTGCTCGCATAATATTTGTTCGGGGGCGCGCGTCTGTCCGCTGGTTCGGGCAGGCGCGCTGGGAGGAAAACATGGCAAAGGTTCCGGTTCAATTCACGCTCAACGGCTCGGAAAAGGCCGAATTCATCGACAGCGGCACGACGCTGCTTCAGGCGCTGCGCGACAAGATCGGCGACACCTCGCCGAAGGGCGGCTGTCATCAGGGCACCTGCCTCGCCCGTTCTGTCATCCTAGACGGCGAACTCCGGCCTTCCTGCCTGACGTTGGTC
>NZ_RZRW01000835.1:0-1854 GCF_003998745.1 Mesorhizobium sp. M7A.F.Ca.US.014.04.1.1
ATGCGGCAGCCGAGGTGACCAGGATGATCGGCGGCGTGCGAGCCGGCTGATCAGCCCGCCCCGGGCAGCGCGCTCCTGGTCGCGATATCGAAGAAATCGAGAAGGATGGCCATGCCGACGCCGCAGGCGGTGAATATCAGGCCGGCCATGAAGATGCGGTTGGCGCGTTCATAGATGCGCCGCTGCAGGCATTTCGTGTCGAGCAGCAGCGAGAGCGCCCGCATCTGCAAGGCAATGCCGGCCAGGATCGGCAGGACGGCGACAAGATGGTAGGTCTGCCACGGGATCGGGTTGGCGGCCCAATGGGTGATGAAGCCCAGCGAAAACGCCAGCAGGATGCCGACGGTGGTGACGGTGCCGTTGCGGAAAACCGTTTCGACCAGGTCTTCCCTGGGGTCCTGCTCGTCCAAGGGTCTCTCCCCGCGTTTCGCGGTCCAGGATAGACGCTCGGAAAATCTCTGTACACTGTCCGATCTGTCGCCGGACCAATCCCTTCAGTTCTGCGCTGAAGCGGCCGATGGAGCACGCACCGCTACCATCCAGACAACAGAAGAGGGGCTCGCATGGGCCCCTCTGTTGCTGAACGGGTCCTCCCCTCAGAGACGGCAATAGTGGCGGTATCCGTCGTGGCCGAGATAGGTATCGGAGTCCGCGTCGTAGCTGGCATAGCGATCGTAGCAGCGGCGGACATGCCACGAGCCACCGCCTTCGTCGACATAGACGGTGCGCGGCTGGGCGAGCAGGCTGCCGAGGACGAAGCCGCCGACGCCGGCAGCAATGCCGATGCCGATTTCGCGGTTGTGGTGATGGCTGTGGGCGGCCGAAGGCTGCACGGTGCCGGCCAGCGTGGCGGCGGCGACGGCGGTGGCGATAAGGCCGGAAACGAGTGTGTTCTTGAACATGACGATCTCCTTGCTTCGTTGACCGAGGCGATCCATCCGCCTCTTGATCATCTGTCGTCACAGCCAGGAAAAAGGTTCGAACTTTTTTGATTTTTCTGGAGCTGGGAAATCGGATGGACCGAGGTCCACGCTGACGGCGACTGGAAAGGGTTGGCGAGGACGTTGATGCGGCCAATCTCCCCCACTTGCTGGGGGCTATGCCACGCACATATCTGCTATGACTGGGGTGACTGATCGGCCCGAGGCCCGATTGCCGGGTGGGTCCCCCAATCCGTCGCTGCTTCGCAGCGCCACCTTCCCCCCTCCGGAGGGAAAGGAAAGGAGCGTTGGTGGGCGAGCGTTGGCTCGGCGAAGCCGAGACGGAGCGGGACCAGCGCCGCATAGGCAATGCATGCGCCAAGCTGCCATGCACTCTATCGCCAAAGACCAGTTGCTTGGAAATGTGTGCATGCCGTAGCTTGCCGGGGATCAGCAGCTTTGCCGCCCTACTTCACAAGGTGATCGCCGAACGCAAAAAGGGCGGCCGAAGCCGCCCTCTTGGGGAATTGGGTCCCTCCATCAAAGGAAAATGATCACCCTGCCGTGCCTGTGGTGATGGTTGTGGTGGTGGTTGTAGTGCTTCCACCAGAACTTCTTGAAGTGCTTCTTGTGATGGTTGTGGTGGTGATGATGATGGCCATGCATGCCGTGGGCTGACGACGTGCCGACAGTGCCGGCGAGCGCGCCGGTGGCGACGAAGATGGCGACGAGGCCCGAGGTAAGAGTGCGCTTGAACATGATGATCTCCTGGATCTTTTGATCGAGGCGACCCATTCGCCTCTGACCATCAGTCGGCGCGGCGCAGCAAAAGGTTCGAAAGGTTGAGGAGATTTTTTGTGGGACGCCGTTGACGCCAGCGCGGCGACGGCAAGGACACCAATGACCCGTCGCCCCCTATTCCCCTATTCCCCTA
>NZ_RZRW01000836.1:0-1849 GCF_003998745.1 Mesorhizobium sp. M7A.F.Ca.US.014.04.1.1
CGTCCGCCGATCAGGGGACGAACGCCGCCGATGCTTCCGATGACGACAAGCAGGCCCCGGTGCCATTCGAAGGCGGCACGCTGACCATCACCCAGAAGGAACAGTATGGCGAGAAGGTGCTTGCCTATGACGGCAAGCAGCTGGCCAGCAATTACGATGTCTTCTTCGACAAAATAGTCGAGGTCGGCGGCGTCAAGGTGGCGCTGTTCGATGTCGGCGACGGCGGCAACCAATGCGGGCCGGCGACGGTGATCGTCTGGAAGCCGGAAGGCGGCACGATCCAGAGCACCACTGTCGAGCAGGACCAGTGCGGCGCCCCGCCCTCGGCGGTGTCCGACAACGCCATCTATTTCGTGCCCTACCTGTTGCCGGGGGATGAGAAACCGGCTTTGCAATGGTCGCCGACCGACGGGCTGACGATTTCGGGCAATCTGACCTACATGCCGGAACCCGGCACGGACTGGAAGGACATCGATCCGGAAAAGTACCAGAACATCATCGACGCCTTCCACAATGAGGCCGTCTACAAGGAAGCGGAAAAGCTGCTCGGCAAGGACATGGCCGACATGGCGACCAGCCTGCTGGTCGGCGGCGGCACCGAAAAGACCGCTTCGGGCGCCTTCTACGCCAGCGGCTGCGTGCCGCATGATTGCGGCGGCAATGACGGCTTCATGGCGGTCGACCCGGCCCAGCACAGGCTCTATTTTGCGCGCCGCGGCGACAATGGCCAGCCGAACGCCTGGCCTGATGTGGCGACATGGCCGGCGGATGTGAAGGCGGCGTTGGACAAGGCGCTGGGGGCGGCAAATTAAAGCTTTAGCGTTGCGCAGCACCCCCTCGCTTTCGTCATCCTATGGTCTGCGCCGCGTCGCTACGCTCCTTGCTCCGCCATAGGATGACGACGGAAGGGATGCTTCAACCAATCTCGGAGGTTCGCGCTTCGCTTCCGGGATAACAGTTTGCCTGGCTTGGCCCACGACCCGCGCCGTTCCGCCTGCTAATGCTGGCCGACAACCCAAGCAAGGCCCCTCATATGCGCAAACTCATCTCCACCGGTTCGCCGTTCGAAAAGACCGCCGGCTATTCGCGCGCCGTGGTGCAGGGCGACTGGTGTTTTGTGTCCGGCACCACCGGCTACGACTATGCGACGATGACGATGCCGGAGACGGTGGAGGCGCAGACGCGCAATTGCCTGGCGACGATCGGCAAGGCGCTGAAGGACGGCGGCTTCGAGATGGCTGACGTGGTGCGGGCGCATTACTACATCACCGACCAGGCCTTCGTGGATGTAGTCTTCCCGATCCTCGGCGAGACGTTCGGTGACATCAGGCCGACAGCGACGATGATCGTCTGCCAACTCAACAAACCGGAAATGAAGATCGAGATCGAGGTGACGGCGCTGCGGCGCACGGCCTGAAGGGCGACCGACGATGAAAGTCCAGCGCATTGTTGCCAATATCGAGACAGCGGATGTCGCGGCGGCGAAGCGTTTCTACCACGATGTGCTCGGCCTCGACGTGCTGATGGATCTCGGCTGGATCGCAACCTACGGCTCGCAAGCAAAGATGGATGTCCAGGTCAGCTTCATGGCGCAAGGCGGTTCCGGCACGCCGGTGCCCGACCTCTCCATCGAGGTCGACGACGTGGATGCGGCGCTCGATGCCATGAAGGCGGCGGGCTTTGCCATCGAATACGGACCGGCCGACGAACCGTGGGGCGTGCGGCGCTTCTACGTCCGCGATCCGTTCGGTCGGCTGGTCAACATTCTCTCGCATCAGTGATGACGTATGCCGGCGGGACAGCGCCCCCCTCTGGCCTGCCGGCCATCTCCCCCTCAAGGGGGGAGATG
>NZ_RZRW01000837.1:0-1846 GCF_003998745.1 Mesorhizobium sp. M7A.F.Ca.US.014.04.1.1
AATCAACTGCCTATAGATATGGGAAATTGTCCGATATCTTATCGGGGCAGAGTTGAGATAGTAGAGCGCGAGTGGCAGTGCCGCGGAGGGCAGAGCCGCCAGCTGGTACCTGACGTCGTTGCCCAACCCGAGTGCCAGACGCAGTACATCAAGCGCGGCCCGCGGAAATGCATAGGGCTCCATCACTTCGAGCTGGACAATCCCGGCGTTTCCGTAGCTTGCCTCCCTGCCCGGTTGCCGACGGTCAATGATGATGACCTCATGCCCGCCTTCTTGCAGGGCAAGTGCTGTCGTCACACCGACGATGCCGGCGCCGAGGATCGCAAACTCACTCATCGGCAAGTCAAACGCTACAGTCCTGCGCGATGACAGCTATTTCAATCAGCGCGTCGATGACCAACTCGCTAACCACAGTGACACGGACCGGCAGCGGATGGTGACTGAAGAAAGCGCGATACACCTGGTTGAAGGCGGAGAAATCGTCCTTGCGCACCAGGTAGCAGGTACAGGAGAGGATATCGCGTCGCGATAATCCACTAGTGCCAAGGGTGGCCTCGATCCGCCGCAGAACGTTTTGGGTTTGCTGCACAATGTCGCCGGAGATTTTTCCAGTGTCATCGAAGCCGAGTTCGCCCGAGAGGTAGACTGTATCGCCGGCACGGCGAAGGTTTGAGAACGGCAGTGTGGAAGCGGTCATGACAGGTCCTTGGAAGGATCGGCGCGGCGGCGCTCTTTTGGGTTCGCTAGCGAGCAAACAGGTTCTGCCGTCGCAGGACGTTAATACAGGATGGAGCCCGCTCCGAGGCGAGCAGGCTTCCAGTTCCAGCGGCAATCAACGAGAGGTCGTCTCCGCGCCCTTATCCATGGAGAAACTGAGCTGGCTGTAGATCGCTCTGTCCTTGTCGAAATAGCGCGCCCATTCACGGTCCCCGAATGAGAAATGCCACCATTCGCCGTCAAATGGCGCAAAGCCGGCGCGAAGCATGCAGAACCTGAGCGTCTGTCGATTGCGCCAGTGCTCTCTCTTGATGAATGGCGAAAAGACGTAGGTGTCCGGGCAATCCTCGCCCAGTTCAGTGCCCATAGCGAGCGCCTGACCGTTCGATTGAATGATCCGGACGTCGACCGCGCCGCCGGTCGGGTGCCCTGCTACCTCCGGTACGGCCGAGAAACGGTGAGCCGCCTCCTTCAGCGCTTCACCAGACAGGGAGGGAGTTCTTTGCTGCACGTGCTGGATCTGATCCTGGAATTGCTGGCGCTGCACATCGAGATGCCGATAGCCACAGACAACCTCCAGGTCGTAATCTTGTGCGATTTCGCGGAGCGCGCGTTGCGCCACATCCAGCATCGGAACCACACGCGACCGGACGAAGATCTGGTCTCCCGTGTGTACTTTCATCGTACTGTCTACGGCGAGGACTTTGCCTGAGAACTCGGGGCCGATCGCAATCAGGGGCTCGTCATTGTCCTCCACCGGCACTGCGGCCAATTCCGTGTATGTCAGGAAATGCCGCTCAAGGGCAGCATAGCAGGCGTCCTGCGTGTTCATGTAATTTTGCTCCTCGCAATTCTAGATCAAGGGATGGTGACAGGCGGCTTGCTGTCCGCTGGCGATAGTCATCAGGGGCGGCAATAATTGGCGGCACAGGTCAGTGGCGCGTGGACAGCGTGCTGCGAATGAACAGCCGGGCGGGATATCATAGCCACTGGGGACTTCACCCGAAAGCCGGGCGACCTTGCGTCGTTGCTTGGGGTCGGGCTCGTATGTGCTGTCGAACAGGGCCTGCGTGTAGGGGTGGCAAGGCTTGGCGTTGCTCGCCATCACCTCGACCACACGGCCCAGATA
>NZ_RZRW01000838.1:0-1840 GCF_003998745.1 Mesorhizobium sp. M7A.F.Ca.US.014.04.1.1
GACCAGTTCCGTGTTGCTGCCGAAAACATCGCCGATCGTATACTCGAAGCCGGCCTTGGCGCCCGTGACGCTGCCGTCGTCGCCATGCGGATCCTCGAAATGATAGACGCCAATGTCGAGCCGCAGCGAATGCTTGTCGGGCAGGTTGACCGGCACCTGCGCGCCGATCTCGCCCTCGATGCCCCATGCCGCGTAATCGCGGTGGTCGAGGACCGAGATCTGCTCGATCAGCTGGTTGCTGACCATCGACAGGGTCGAACTGGTCGAGTGATCCGTCGAATCACCCTTGATCGGCAGATAGACGTTCACATGCGCATCGAAATGAGGCGTGATCGCCTCGGCGCCCAGCGTGGCCGCGGTGAACTGGGTGGAGTTGTAGTTCTCGAGATTGAGATAGGCGTAGCCGCCGATCATCAGGTCCGGGTTGACGATGCGGCGAATGCCGAGGCCGACATCCTGGCCGGAACCATCCTTGAAATCGTGCTTGGCCCGGACATCCAGGAACAGCACGGATTCGGCCGTCTGCTTGAGCGGGATGAAACCTTCGAGCGCGCCGTTGCCGCCATTGTTGTCGGCGCCGATGATGGCGCGGATCTGCGGCTGCCATAGCCCGTTGGGATCGCCATAGGCGGCCATGCCTGAAAGGCCGAGCGCCAGCGTCGTCAGTGCCGTCGTCTTCCAGAGATGCCTGGCGATTCGCGAACGGCGATAGCCGGCGTGCACGCGGAAATCCTCCCCACGCGCCGCCATCTCACCAACTTGCCGAGGCGTCTCGGTAGTTCCCATCCCTGGCGAGTCCTTCGGGGACTGCACGCACCCCGTGTAAAATCTTACTCGAATTCTATTGTATAGCGAGTCTCCGGCGCTTCGATTTCTGAGGGCCTCCTGCAATATTGTTCGTTGTATCCGAAAAGCCACAGTAATTTCGCCGGCTTGCTTGCCTCCTGCTCGGCTTCCGGAACAGTCGCGGGTGTTGTATCAAGCCATGCTCGGGAGAATACCGGGCGCGGCGAGGAAACATGCAAGGCATCCGGCAAAACAACATGACATTTACTTTAGCTAGATCTAATTTACTTGGCATGGCCGCGGGGCTGGCCGCCCTGTGGCTTGCTCTGGCCACCGGCCCGGCCCTCGCCGAAGATGCCAAGCCGGCCCAGCCAAAGCCGGCTGAAACCAATGCAAAACCGGCCGATGCCAATCCGTGGGCGATGAACTGCTCCAGCGGTTCGGCGACCACCGAGCTTCAGTGCCAGCTTTCGCAGAACCTGACCGAGGCCAAGACCGGGCAGCGCGTGCTGACCGTGACCGTGCGCCGCGACAACGGCAATGGCAGCCTCGCCATGCTGCTTGCCCTGCCGCACGGCCTGTTCCTGCCGTCCGGCGCCTCCTTCCAGATCGACCAGGGCCAGAAGACGACGATTGCCATCCAGACCAGCGACCAGAACGGCGCCTATGCCGCCACGCCGCTGTCGGCGGATCTCATCAAGGCCATGAAGTCGGGGACCAATCTGAACATCGGCATGGAATCGGTCACCCGCAAGCCGGTCACCATCCCGGTGTCGCTGGCTGGCTTCACCGCTGCCGTCGCCAAGCTGGAATCGATCAAGTAGCTGTTGTCAGCGGCTTGATTGTCGATGCCCGGAATGCTCCGTTGCCGCTTCGGACAGTGGAGAAACCCATGACAGGCTTTGTCGACCGCCAGCGCGCGGCGCAACTGATGGACCGCGCCGGCATCGAGGCGCTGGTGCTGTGCGCGCCCGAGGCCTTCCACTATGCGACCGGAGCCTCGATCGGCCCGGCGGGACTGTTCCGGCGCGCCGGCGCCGGCTTTGTCGTCATC
>NZ_RZRW01000839.1:0-1832 GCF_003998745.1 Mesorhizobium sp. M7A.F.Ca.US.014.04.1.1
ATCATGCCGCAAGGCATGATCATGGGCCGCGACACGCCGGCGGAAGCCATGCGTGACATGGCTGCAACCAATCCGCATCGCGTCACGGCATCCTATGGCCTTGCCGCCAAAGGCGACCAGGAACTGCCATTCCGCCTGGAGAACGGCGTCAAGGTGTTCGACCTCAGGCCCTCAGTGGTCCGCTGGCAGATCCTGCCCAATGTCGCGGTCGACGCCTATGCCTACAACGGCCAGATCCCCGGTCCGCGCATCCACATTCGCCAGGGCGATAAGGTTCGCATCGACGTCACCAATGACCTGCCTGAGGAGACCACGGTGCATTGGCACGGCATGATCCTGCCGAACCAGATGGATGGGCCCGCCGAGATCACCCAGCCGCCGATCGAGCCTGGGCAATCCTATTCCTACGAATTCACCGCGACCCAGCACGGGACCTATTTCTATCATCCGCATGCCAAGCCGGACCGTACCCAGGCGCTGGGGCTCTATGGGGCGCTGATCATCGACCCTGCCAATCCCGCCGACGAGGTTCAGGCTGACCACGACTATGTGATCGAACTTCAGGAATGGCTGGTGCGCGATGGACTGACCTATCCTTCGATGCCGATGGAAGGCGGTATGCCGAACTTCTTCACCATCAACGGCAAGGCCTATCCCGCAACCGACGCCATCCCCATGAAGGTGGGCGAGACGCTGAAGGTGCGTTTCATCGGCACCAATAATGGCTTCGTCCATCCCATGCATATCCATGGCGGACCCTTCGAGGTCGTCGCTCGTGACGGTGAGACGCTTCCTCCCTCGGCGCGCTTTCTGGCCGATACGATCAATGTCGGGCCAGGACAGCGCTATGACGTCGTCTGGAAGGCACGGCGTCCCGGCAAGTGGCTCATCCATTGCCACATCCCGCATCACACGACGAACAACAATGTCGAGGAAAAGGGCGGCGGCGGGCTGATGGTCGTGATCGACGTCGGTTAAATCTGCCACCCCCCTGTGGATTTACCTGTGTCATCGGGGGGCGCGTTGTTGCGCGCTACTTCTTGATAATGGTTCCGTTGCGCAAGTCGAATGCTTCGGTACCGCGAGCCTGGCGATAGAAATCATCCTGCAATTCACCCCATTCGCCGAGAAAGGCGCCGCAATTGCTGCAATGAATTGGCGTCGACTCGTTGGCGTCGTCGGGAATGTCCATTTGGATGGTCCCACAAGCCTTGCAATCGAGTTTGTCGTCCAGCCGTCGTCCCATTTCCCAATGATTGCGCATTTTCGACCATGAGCCAATTGTCGATTTCGTACCAAATCGCATCGACCATGGCTCATCGGTCAATCGCGAGAGTCAAAAAGGACGGCCAGACCCAGTTCCCGTGCCAGCTCGATGATCGTCTCCATCAATTCATCATCTGTATCCTGCAAATAAGGCGCGTCCCTGCGAGCGGCCTCTATCGCCGCTTTGACCGAAACGATGTCGCCGTATCGCGCACTTCGAAGCTCTTCTGCCAGAAACGCCTTGGCGGTACCGACAGGTCTTATTGCCCATCTGGCGATGCTCATGCGGCTCCCTCCCATGGTCACCTCAGCTTCATTTTGATCCTGTCCAAGGTGCAGATCAATCGATGGTACGATTCCGTACGGAGCTACCCAACCGGTTGGAGACAGCCGTGTGACGAACGCCTTGGCCAGGGTTTTCGGCGTCTCTCTGGGGTGAGTTGGGGCGAAATCGCCCGGTGGGACCGGCCTTGCGGAACCATCGCTCAGCATGGGGGTTTCTTCAAAATCTCCCTCGAAGAATGCAAGGAGCGACCATGCGCATGTTGACGATAGCTGTCGCGCTT
>NZ_RZRW01000084.1:0-14653 GCF_003998745.1 Mesorhizobium sp. M7A.F.Ca.US.014.04.1.1
GTGAGCTGCGAGCCGATGTCCTGCGAGAATTCGAAGCGCAGCGGCCGCGAACCCGGCAGCTCCACCGGCCGCCCGAGCCAGGCGAAGGAATGCCTGGCGAATTCGAACATCGCCTTGCGGCCGTGTTTCTCGTCGATCAGCATGCCGTAGCCGTCGCGGCCGGCGGCAACCTTCGCCGCCGCCTTGACCGCCAGCACCTTGAAATCCTGGATGCGTGCGGGATCGGCACCGGCCTTCGCCGCCACATCCTCGAGCTGCACGCGGTGGTCGCAGGCGAGCGCCATCATCGAGGGAATGTCGCGCCGGCGCGTCGTTGCCCAATGGATGTGGTTGATCGCCTCGTCCTTGCGCAACGCTAGATGCCTGCTGCCGTTCTTGAGGAAGAACCGCAGCTCCTCGAAGGTCGGATATTCCGGCGCGCAGAGCAGCCGCGACACGGCGAAGGCGCCGCAGGCATTGGCCCAGGTCGCCGCCGTCGCATGGTCTTCGCCGCCCAGCCAGCCGCGCAGAAAGCCCGACATGAAGGCGTCGCCGGCGCCGAGCACATTGTAGATCTCAATCGGAAACCCCTTGCCGACGACGCCGTCCTCGAGATCGTCGCTGATCGGTCCGTCATAGACGATGCAGCCCATCGCGCCGCGCTTCAGGACGATGGTGGCGGACGACAGCGAGCGGATCGTCTTCAAGGCGCTCAGGCAATCATCGGCGCCCGACGCGATCATGATCTCTTCCTCGGTGCCGACGATGAGGTCGCAGTCGGGCAGCACCGTCTTCAGCTGCGCCGAGACCCGGTCCGATTTTACATAGCGCTCGAACCCTTCGGCATGGCCGGCGAGACCCCACAGGTTCGGCCGGTAGTCGATGTCGAACACCACCTTGCCGCCCTTGGCCTTCATGATGCGGATCGCCTTGCGCTGCGCGGCATCGCTGTTAGGCCTGGAAAAATGCGTGCCGGTGACGACGATCGAGCGCGCCGAGGCGATGAAGGCCTCATCGATGTCTTCCGGCGCCAGCGCCATGTCGGCGCAGTCCGAGCGATAGAAGATCATCGGCGAGACGCCTTCGTCCTCGACCGACAGCAGCACCAGTGCGGTTAGCCGCTCCTTGTCGGTCTTGAGCCCGTCGACATTGACGCCTTCACGCGTCAGCTGCTCGCGGATGAAGCGGCCCATCTGCTCGTCGCCGACGCGGGTGAGCAGCGCCGAGCGCAGGCCGAGCCTGGCGGTGCCGACCGAGATGTTGGCCGGGCAGCCGCCGACCGACTTGGCGAAGGAGGTGATGTCCTCCAGCCGCGAGCCGATCTGCTGGCCGTAAAGGTCGACGGAAGCGCGACCGATGGTGATGACGTCGAGCGGCGCGTATTCAGCGTCCACGGCTTCGCTCATTGGAACCTCCCGTCGGCCTTGTTGTGTTGGGGTACACGCGCGAGCGGCAGCGTGGCGCCGGGAATATGAAATAATAATTCCAATCCATAGTCAATATGGAATGAGCATTCCTTCGGTGAAAAGTACCTTTTCGGCGGTGGATCAGGCCTTGCGCTTCCTGCCCGTGTCGCGCCGCTTCTCGCCGACGCCGACGGTCAGTGCCATGGCCAGCGCCATTGTCGCCGACAGTGAGCGGAAGCCGGCGAAATCGGCCTCGGCAACCTCGAACCAGACCTTGGCGAACTGGGCGAGCGGCGAAAACGAGCTGTCGGTGATGGCGACGATCGGCACGCCCTGTTCCGAAATGCTGCGCGCCTCCTCGATCGTGGCGGGCGCGTAGGGCGAGAAGGAGATGGCGATGACGGCATCCGCCGGCGTGGCGAAGCCGATCATCTCGGCATTCAGCCCGGCCGCCGATTCGATCAGCTGGTTGCGGATCTTCAGCTTGCCCAGTGCATAGGCGATGTAGGACGCCACCGGATAGGAGCGCCGCTTGGCCAGCACATAGATGGTTTCCGCCTTTGCCAGCAGGGAAATAGCGTCTTCCAGATGCGCTTCGTCCAGCGTGCGCGAGATGTCGTTGAGCGAGGTTGAGGCGGCGGCGACGAAGCCGTCGAAGATCGCCCGGTGGCCGGCGCCTCCCTCAGCCTTGACGCGCAGCGCCTGCAGCCTTTCGTCATAGGATGAGTTGCGCTCGCGCAGCCGCTCGCGAAACACCTGCTGCAGGCTGGTGAAACCATCGAAGCCAAGCTGCTGGGCAAATCGGATCAGGGTCGAAGGCTGCACGCCCGCCGAAGCGGCGATGCTGGCGGCGGTGCCGAAGGCGATATCGTCGGGATTGTCGAGCGCATGGGCAGCGATCTGGGCGATGCGTTTCGGCAGGCTTTCGCGTCGCTCCAGGATGGTGGTGCGCAGCGTCTCGAAATCGCGAGGTACCCGTTCGTCCATCGTCGCTCTGTCCAGGCTCATGCGTGAAGCGTCCTCTGTGCCTCATCATAGCGAGCCTGCGCAAGAACACCATAAAAAATGAGGCAGACATTCCATTTCAGGAGAAAATGGACTAATTCATCCACGCAGCGCTTCAAGCAGTGGAGAAACGGAAAATGGTCGGCGTCGGTCTCATCGGTACGGGTTTCATGGGCAAGTGTCACGCCATCGCATGGAGTGCCGTCAGCGCTGTCTTTCCCGACGTGGCCAAGCCACGGCTGGTCCATCTCGGCGAGGTCAATGAAGAGCTTGCCCGGCGCAAGGCGGGCGAGTTCGGTTTCGCCAAGGCGTCGGGCGACTGGCGCGCCGTCGTCAACGATCCCGAAGTCGACATCGTCTCGCTGACCACGCCCAACCAGTTCCACCCGGAAATGGCCGTCGCCATCCTCGAAGCAGGCAAGCATCTGTGGTGCGAAAAGCCGATGGCGCCGAGCTTTGCCGAGGCCGAGGCGATGGCGGCCGCGGCGAAAAAGTCCGGCAAGGTCGCGGCCCTCGGCTACAACTACATCCAGAGCCCGGCCATCCGCCATATCGGCGCGCTGCTGGAAGAGAAGATCATCGGCGAGGTCAACCATCTGCGCATCGAGATGGACGAGGACTTCATGGCCGACCCCGAAGCGCTGTTCTTCTGGAAGCACGAAGCAGCTTCCGGCTATGGCGCGCTCGACGATTTCGCCGTGCATCCGCTGTCTCTGGTCTCGGCCCTGTTCGGCCGCGTCGCCAGTGTCATCTGCGACATGGCTAAACCCTATGCCGATCGCAAGCTGGCCAGCGGCGGTCGTCGCGCGGTGGAGACCTACGACATCGCCAGCGTGCTGATGCATCTGGAAAACGGCATTGCCGGCACGCTGCTGGTCAACCGCTCAGCCTGGGGCCGCAAGGGCCGCATCGCCGTCCAGATCTTCGGCTCTAAAGGGTCGATCCTGTTCGACCAGGAACGATCGAACGAATTCCAGCTCTATCTCACATCAGACCGGCCGACCGAACAGGGCTACCGCACCATCCTGGTGGCGCCGCACCACAAGCCCTATGACCTCTTCGTGCCGGCGCCGGGCCATGGCCTCGGCTTCAACGATCTCAAGATCATCGAGTGCCACGAATTGCTGACGCGGCTTGAAGGCAAGCCGGCGCGGCTCATCGAGTTTGCCGAAGGGCTGGAGATCGAGCGCACGGTGCACGCGATGGCGCGCTCGTTCGAGGAAAAGCGCTGGGTGGACGTACGGTGATATAAGCCCGCTCAGACGGCCGTGGCAGCGACGTTCGTCTCCCATCCATTCACCCAGACCTGCCGCAAGCGGTCGCCTTCGCCCTTGAAGCGTAACCCGGTCGCCTGGCAATCCGCGATCCGGTCGCTGCGGAAATTGCGGATCGCCTGGCGCAGCTCGCACCAGGCGACGATGTTGGCGGTTTCGGCGTAGTAGATCAGCGCGATCGGGCGGATGAGGCGCTCGGAGGCGCGGCCCATTTCGTCTCGATAGGAGAGGTCGAGCTTCTCCTCGTCGCGGATGGCGCGTCGCACCAGCGCAAGGTCGATCGCGCCGGTCGAAGGCGCGGCGAACCCCCACGCGTGCAGCGCATTGGCGTCGAATACCTGGCGCAAGGGCGGCGGCACCGCGCCGGCGATCTTGGCGCTGACGCGCTTGGCCGCCTGCTTGAGCTCGCTGTCGCCGGTGCGCTCCAGCAGCGCCAGCGACAGGACGATCGCCTCCATCTCCTCGATCGAGAACATCAGCGGCGGCAGGTCGAAGCCGGGACGCAGGATGTAGCCGATGCCGCGCCCGCCCTCGATCGGCACGCGCATCGCCTGCAGGGCGGCAATGTCGCGATAGATCGAGCGCACCGTCACCTCCAGCCGCTCGGCGATCGTCGCTGCCGTCACCGGCTGCCGCGCCAGCCGCACGATCTGGATGATCTCGAACAGGCGCGACGCCTTGCGCATTTTTCTCGCCCGGTTTCCATCACAACTGACACACCATCGTCAGTTGGGCTGACCTATAGGAGCGCCTATCGAATTGAAAATCAACAGGTTCCGCTGCGGTTTGGCGGATCGAGGCGGCAGGCAACTGACATGGGCTATGCGGAAAATCTCTGGCTTTTCTTTATCCTGCTGTTCGGCATCATCGCCGTTCCGGGCATGGATATGCTCTTCGTGCTTGCCAATGCACTGACCGGCGGCCGCGACCGAGGCCTTGCCGCGACCGGCGGCATCATGGTCGGCGGCATGGTGCACACGCTGAACGGCGCCATCGGCGTCGGCCTGCTGATGCATTTCGTGCCGATCCTGTTCAAGCCGCTGCTGCTTGCCGGCGCCGCCTACATGGCCTTCATAGGCATCACGCTGATGCGCAGTTCCATCATCGTCGGCCAGGAGGGGCCTGCCGGCAGCCGTTCCGCATGGAAGGCGTTTCGCCAGGGATTTGTGACCTGCCTGATCAACCCGAAGGCATACCTGTTCGTGCTTGCCGTCTACCCGCAGTTCCTGAAACCGGACTACGGTCCGATCTGGATGCAGGCGACGGTCATGGGGCTGCTGACCGTGGTGACGCAGGCTGCGATCTATGGCGGGCTGGCTATCACGGCCGGCCGCAGCCGCAACCTTCTGATCGCCAATCCGCGGGCGACCATTTTTGCCGGCCGCGCGGCCGGACTGCTGCTCTTTGCCGTATCGGTGTTCACGGCATGGGAAGGATTAAGGGCGGCGTAATCCCGGTCACCGCCGCCCACTTCCCTATGCCCTGTCAGGCAGCTCCCTGCCGGTTGTCGATCATGGCGCGGCGTGCCGAGCGGCGCCACTCGACGGCGCCGGCAAGGCCGTGCAGCACGGTCTCGGTGGTCGCCCAGTCGATGCAGCCATCGGTGATGCTCTGGCCATAGACCAGCGGCTTGCCCGGCACCACGTCCTGCCGGCCGGCGACGAGATTGCTCTCGATCATCAGGCCGATGATGCGCTCGTCGCCTGCCGCGACCTGGCCGGCGACATCTGCCGCCACCTTGGGCTGGTTCTCGGGCTTCTTGGCCGAGTTGGCGTGGCTGACATCGATCATCAGACGGGGCGCAACGCCGATGCGGGCGAGTTCCACAGCGGCGGCTTCGACGCTCGCCGTGTCATAGTTCGGCTGAACGCCGCCGCGCAGGATAACGTGGCAGTCCTCATTGCCCGTGGTCGTGGCGATGCCGCTGCGCCCGCCCTTGGTCACCGCCATGAAATGATGCGGCTGCGCGGCGGATTTCACCGCCTCGGCGGCTATGCGCAGATTGCCGTCGGTGCCGTTCTTGAAGCCGACCGGGCAGGAGAGGCCCGAGGCCAGTTCGCGGTGGATCTGGCTCTCGGTCGTGCGCGCGCCGATCGCGCCCCAGGCGACGAGGTCGGCAATGTATTGCGGGGTGGTCATGTCGAGGAATTCGGTCGCAGCCGGCAGGCCGAGATTGTTGACGGCCGACAGCACATTGCGTGCCATCCGCAGCCCCTTGTCGATGTTGAAGCTGCCGTCGAGGTGGGGATCGTTGATCAGGCCTTTCCAGCCGACCGTCGTGCGCGGCTTTTCGAAATAGACCCGCATCACGATCTCCAGCCGGTCCGACAGGCTCTCGCGCAGCGCCGCGAGACGGCTGGCGTAATCGACGGCCGCGACCGGATCGTGGATCGAACACGGGCCGACGATGACGAGCAGCCGGTCGTCGGTCCCGTTCAAGATGGCATGGGTTGCATTGCGCGATGCGCTGACGGTGCGCGTCGCCGTCAAAGTGCGCGGTATCTCCCGCATCACCTCGTCCGGTGTGCTCAGTTCTCGGATTTCCTTGACCCGGAGGTCGTCTGTGGTGGTCAACACGGCTTTCTGCTCCTGTCGAGAGCATGATGCCGAAAAGTGTGAAGCGGTTTTCGGACGACATCATGCTCCCCTTTGATTTAGAGGAAACCTGCCGGCTGAAAACAAAAAAGCCGCCAGGTATGGCGGCTGTTCGGATCTTGTTGCTGCAATCTTCAGATCGAGCGCAATCCTCCCGCCGCCAGCGAGCTCCTAAAGTACCAATATGTGACGGTCAGGTTGATCATGAGGCTCATATAGTCGATGCGGAGGCACTTGTCACGTGCCCTGATGCGGAGACAATTCGGGATGGCCGAAGCACCCAAATTTCGTCATCCCTGGGCGGAGCAGGAGCGAAGCTCCGTCGCGGAGACCCTGGGATCCATTCCGTGACTTTGGCCGAATGGTGCAGCGGAGCAGAATTCCGCACCGCAGCAACGCTCAGAAGTCGCGGCATGGATCCTCGGGTCTGCGCCGCGTCGCTACGCTCCTTGCACCGCCCGTGGATGACGAAGTGATGGGCGTTTGAGACTCGCCGGCGTTACTCCGGTGACGCCCCCGCAATGCTTTGATCGTAGTCGACCAGCGACCCGGTCATGACACCGGACTGCGGGCTGACCATGTAGCTGATCAGACGGGCAAGCTGGTCCGGCTTGACCAACTGGCCCATCGGCTGCGTCGCTTCGGCCTTCGCCAGCCAGTCGTCCGGCGCGTCGTGCCACTTCTTCTGCACGATGTCCTCGCCTTCCGTATCCATCCAGCCGGGCAGCACCGCATTGCAGCGGATGCGGTTGTAGCGATAGGCATTGGCGACATTCTTGGTCAGCGTCATCAGCGCGCCCTTGCTGGTCGAATAGGGCGTCAGGAACGACTGGCCGGTATGCGCCGACATCGACAGCACGTTGACGATCGAGCCGGGTGCCTTCTTTTCCAGGAGATGCGCCACCACGCCCTGCATCAGGAAGAACGGGCCGCGCACATTGGTATCGAAAATCGTATCGAACAACTCTTCGGAGGTTTCGACCAGCGAACCGCGCGCCGAAGTGGCGGCGGCGTTGACCAGCGCGTTGACGGTGCCGAAATGCGAGATCGCGGTGGCGACCGCGCGCTTGCAGTCCGCCACTTTTGACACATCGGCGCTGATGAAAATCGCATCGACGCCGGCTTTCTTGAAATGGGCGACAGCCTTGTCGCCCTTCTCCTGCGAGCGGCCGATGAGCGCCAGCGCCCGGCAGCCCTCGTCGGCCAACGCTTCGGCAACGGCAAAGCCGATGCCTTGCGCGCCGCCGGTGACGATGGCGCGTGTCTGTGAATTGCGATCGGCGGATGCGCTCATCGCTTTGCTCCTGGATTGAGTTCCGGTTCTTACTTGTCGAGGCGGACGGTCTTGCCGGTGGTTGCCGACTTTAGCGCGGCGTCCGCCAATCGAAGCGCGATAAGCCCATCGGCGCCGCTGGGTGATGCCTTCTTGCCCGAGGTCGCGGCGGCGATGAAAGAGGCAATCTCGATGGCATAGGCGTCGAGATAGCGGGTCATGAAGAAGTCGTGCAGCGGCGGGCGCGTATAGCCCTTCTCATTGGCCAGTTCGATCGACACCGGCCGCTGGTTCTCGGCAGCCACCATGCCTTTCGAGCCATGCACCTCGATGCGCTGGTCGTAGCCATAGGTGGCGCGGCGCGAGTTGGAGATGACGGCCTGCTTGCCGGACGCGGTCTCGAGAATGACGCTGACCGAGTCGAAATCGCCGGCCTCGCCGATCTTCTTGTCCACAAGCACCGAGGCATGCGCGCTCACGGCAACTGGTTCCTCGCCGAGCAGGAAGCGCGCCATGTCGAAATCATGGATGGTCATGTCGCGGAAAATGCCGCCCGAGCGCTTGATGTAATCGATCGGCGGCGCGCCCGGATCGCGCGAGGTGATGGTGACCATCTCGACGGTGCCGATGGCGCCGTCGTCGATCGCCTTGCGCACAGCGGCGAAATGCGGGTCGAAACGCCGGTTGAAACCGACCATCAGCGTCGCCTTGGCCTTGTCGACCACGGCCAGGCATTTCTCGACGCGCTTGACGTCGAGGTCGATCGGCTTCTCGCAGAAGATCGCCTTGCCGGCCTTGGCGAAGCGCTCGATCAGATCGGCATGGGTGTCGGTCGGCGTGCAGATGATGACGGCGTCAATATCTCCGGCTTTCTCGATGTCCTCGATGCTGCGCACCTCGGCGCCATAGGCGCTGGCCAGTTCGGTGGCCGCCTTCTCGAACGCATCGGCAACCGCAACCAGTTTGGCCTGCGGATTGGAGCCGACGGCACGGGCGTGGACCTTGCCGATGCGGCCGGCACCGAGGAGAGCGAAGCGAACGGTCATGGGTATTTCCTCTGGGGGAATGGGTTGGAGAGAGTTGTCCGCACCTTGCTTTTGGGGAAAGGTGGCAAGGCTATTTTTCGAGCGCGCCAGAAAACAGGATGACCATCCTGTTTTAGGCCGCGAGTTCCGCCTCCCCGGTCTTGGCGCCGGTGATGTAGGAGACGATATCGTTTCCGTCGGTGTTCTCCTTGCGCAGATTGGCGACGATGCGGCCGCGCCGGAACACGACGATGCGGTCGCAGAGATCGAACACCTGGCGCATATTGTGGCTGATCAGGATCAGCGGCTCGCCATTGTCCTTCAGCGTACGCACGATGTTTTCGACCTGCGCGGTCTCCTGCACGCCAAGGGCGGCGGTGGGCTCGTCCATGATGATCAGCTTGGAGGCGAAGGTCGCCGTCCGGGCGATCGCCACGCACTGGCGCTGGCCGCCCGACATGTGGCGGATGGTGTTGGACAGATTGGGGATCTTCACCGCCGTGCGGACCAGCGCCGCCTCGGTTGCCTTGCGCATGTATTTGCGGTCGAGGATCGAGAACGGGCCGAGGTTGAACAAAACCTTCTCGCGGCCGAGGAACAGGTTCGACGGCACGTCGAGATCGTCGGCCAGCGCCAGATTCTGGAACACGGTCTCGATGCCCGCCGTGCGGGCCTCGATCGGCCCGGCAAAGTTCACTTCCTTGCCGTCGAACCAGATCTGGCCGCTGGTGCGCTGCTCGACGCCGGTGATCTGGCGCACGAAGGTCGATTTGCCGGCGCCGTTGTCGCCCATGATGGCGACATGCTCGCCCTTGCGCAGCTCGAAGTTCGCGCCTTCCAGCGCATGCACGCCGCCATAGCGCTTGGTCAGGTTTTCGGTCTTCAGGACGATGTCTGACATGGTCATGCCCTCATTGCCCGCAGGCGTTGGCGCCACTGGTCGAGAACCACCGCACCGACGATGATCACGCCCTTGACCATCTCCTGGTAGTAGGCGTCGAGGCGCAGGAAGGTGAAGCCGGAGATGATGACGCCGAAGATCAGCGAGCCGATCACCGTGCCGATGATCGAGCCGCGGCCGCCCGACAGCGAGACCCCGCCGATGACCGCCATGGCGATGGCGTCGAGTTCGTACATCACGCCCATGCCGGACTGCGCGGTCAGGTTCTTGGAGCTCAGCACCACGGCGGCGAGCGCGGCGAGAATGCCGGCGATGACGTAGACCAGGATCTTGTGATTGGCGATCTTGATGCCGGACATGCGCGCGGCGTCCTCGTTGGAGCCGATCGCGTAACAGTGCTTGCCGTACCTCGTATAGGTCATGATCAGCTGGAACAGGATGGCCAGCGACAGGAAGATGACGACCGGCATCAGGCCTTTGCCGATGCTGGCGAAACTCTCGGTGGGAAACGAGATCGGCTGGCCCTTGGACCACCATTTGGCGATGCCGCGCGCGGTCACCATCATGCCGAGCGTGGCGATGAATGGCGGAATGCGCGTGTAGGCGATCAGCGCGCCATTGACCAGGCCGGCGAAGAGGCCGCAGGCGATCGCCACCAGCAGCGGCACGATGACAGGCAGGTCGGTCCAGCCCTGCGCCAGGAACATCGCCTTGGGATTGGGGTTGCCGTTGACCGTCGCCACCTGGGCGAAGCTCATGGCGATCATGGCGGTCGCGCCGACGATCGAGCCCGAGGACAGGTCGATGCCGCCGGTGATGATGACCTGTGTCACGCCGATGGCGATGATGCCGACGATCGACACCTGCAGGATGATGATCTGCAGGCGCGCTTCGTTGAAGATGCCGCCGACATCGCTGCGTGTGTTGAACAGGAAGCTGTCGCCGAGAAAGATGCGGCCGATCAGTTCGAAGATGACGACGAGAATGACCAGGGCCAGGAAAACATTGAACTCGGCCGGCCATGTGCGCTTCTTCGCATCATAACCGACGCCGCCGACGCCATGAGATGTCTGTGCCACGTATTCTGTCCTCCATCAGCCGCGGTCGCCCTCGCGCCGTGCCGGCGCTGAGGGAGAGAGGGAGCGGCGCTGTCTTGATCGAGAGCGCCGCTCCGTATCGAACCGCTGGCGGCTCAGTTCTTCTTCAGGAACTTGTCGATGTTGGCTGGCGTCACCAGCTGGAAGGGCACGTAGACCTTGTGCTCGACCTTCTCGCCCTTGGAGAGCTTGAGCGCCGCATCGAGAGCGCCGGCGCCCTGGCCGGCCGCGTCCTGGAACACAGTTACGTCGAGGTCGCCCGCCTGCATGGCCGCCAGCGCGTCCTGGGTGGCATCGACGCCGCCGACGACAACCGCCTTCATGTCGATGTTGCCGGCCTTCATCGCCTGGATGGCGCCGATGGCGCTTTCGTCATTGTTGGCGATGACGCCATCGAACGGCTTGCCGGTCGAAAGCCAGTTGGTCATCAGGTTCTGCGCCTCGTCGCGGTTCCAGTTCGACGTCTGCTTGTCGATGATCTTGATGAAGCTGCAATCCGGCGTCGCGATCACATCGTCGATGTCCTTGGTGCGCTGCACGGCGGCCTGGTTGGAAAGCTCGCCCATGATCACATAGACATTGGCTTCCTTCTTGCCGGCTTCCTTGAACAGGCGGCAGACTTCCTTGGTCTCGAGCGTGCCGGAATCGGCTTCGTTCGAGGCGACGAAGGCCTGGTTGTCGGGCAGCGTGTCGACGTTGACCGGCTCGCGGTTGACATAGACCAGCGGGATCTTGGCTGCGGCGGCGGCATCCGACATCGCCTGCGTGGCCGAAGTGTCGACCGGGTTGACGATGATGGCGTCGACGCCCGAAGCGGCGAAGTTCTTGATCTGGTCAAGCTGCTTGGCAACGTCGTTCTGCGCGTCCTCGACCTGCAGCTCGACGCCGCTCATACCCTTGGCCTGCTCGATCATGCCGTTGCGCAGCACGGTCAGGAAGTTGTCGTCGAACTTGGCCATCGACACGCCAACCTTGGCGGCCAGGGCGGATGAACTCATCAGCGCCGCGAAGGCGACGCCTAAAATCAATTTCTTCATTGTGTTTCTCCTCCACATATTGGTGTCCGGTTTCACCGATTTATCCGGAATCCCCGATCTCCCCGGGGAATCTCTCCCTGATGTCGTTTCTATTCCGGGTGACGCTTGCCGTTGGCTGGAACGTCAAACCCTCTGTTTGAAACAGATATTCCGGAACGAAAGAACCAAAATATACAGATGATGAAATATTTATTCCATTTCACATCGGGGCGTCAAGGGCGATTCCGCGGCCTGCGGGCCGATTTACGCATCGCTCTGATGGATTCTATCATTTGCCTCGGCACCTTGCGCGGCGGCTGGCTAGATGTTTTCCGGCAGATAGATGTCGAAGGGCAGAAAGGTCTGGCCCGGAGCGTTGGCGGCGCCGGTTTCGATGGCATGCGCCATCAGGTCGACGAGCTCACGGCATAAAGCGGCGAGCGGGGTCGAGATCACCATGGTGAGGATGTTGTCGGCGAGCGCCGCGCGCGACTCGGCGTTGATCTCGTTGCAGACGACCACCGGCATGGTCGCGGGCTTCGCTGCCCGCAGCGCCGAGACCGCGCCTTCCATGCCACCGCCGGCGACGTAGCAGCCGGCAAGATCCGGATAGCGCGCCAGAAGATCGATCATCGCGTCATGGGTCACCTGGTTGGCTTCCAGATTGACCAGCGTTTCAAGCACGCTGAACTCCGGCGCATGCTCGCGGAAGAAGGAGCGAAAGCCGATCTCGCGCAGCTCATGGCCGTGGAAGCGGTGGCTGCCGACGAAGAGGGCGACCTTGCCGGGCCGCTTGGCTGCCTTGGAGATCATCCATGCGGCGGTGCGCCCGACCTTGCGGTTGTCGAGGCCGATATAGCCCTCCCGGATGCCGGCGGCAAAATCGGACAGCACCGAAAAGACCGGCTGCCCTCTCGCCTTCAAGGTTTCCACGACCGCTGTCAGGGTCGGATGGTCCGGACCGACCACGGCGATGGCCCTCGATTTCGCCGCCAGCCTGCGCATCTGGGAGGCGATCTCGTCGGGAGCCAGGGAGCTGGCGAAATCGATGCTCGCAACGCCGCGGAAGCGCTGCGATTGAGAGATGGCCAGTTCGAGTTCCCGCGCGAAGTCACCGTAGAAGGCATCGTTGCCCCGCAGCAGCAGGAAGCCCAGGCGGTACTCCGGCAACTCCTGGCGCATGCGCTGCTTGATAAGGCCGGCGGCGTGGTAGCCGATGTCGGTAGCGGTCTCGTAGACGCGGCGCGCTGTCTCTTCGCGCACCGGCAGCCGGTTGTTCAGCACGCGGTCGACGGTGGCGACACTGACGCCCGAGATGCGCGCCAGATCGGATATTGTCGGCCGCTTCACCATGCTTGCCTCGTCGGGTTTGCTCGAGCCCTTCGTACATCATCCTGATGGGAAATGATAGAAACTATCTTTATGATGTTGAGTCTATCATCAGTCGGCGTTACTTTGACGCCCGAAGCCAAGGGATTTCATGGCATTCGCTCTGGCGGATGCCTTTGCCGAGGGAGGCAATCATGTCCACTGCGCCGTCCCGGCGTGACTACAGCCTGATCGGCCGCGACGCCAAGCTCGCCGTCGAGACCGGCCTGTCGGCGGCCGAGTGGTATCACACCGACATACCGCGCAAGCAGATGAAGGAGCTGATGCAGCGCTCCGACGGGCCGGCGATCCGCGATACGGCGATCTGGTTCGCCGCCCTGACCGTCAGTGGCGCCGGCGGCGCCTGGCTCTGGGGCACATGGTGGTGCGTGCCGTTCTTCTTCGTCTATGGCGTGCTCTACGGCTCCTCGACGGATTCACGCTGGCACGAATGCGGTCACGGCACCGCCTTCCGCACGCAATGGATGAACGATGCGGTCTATCAGATCGCCTGCTTCATGATCATGCGCAATCCGGTGACCTGGCGCTGGAGCCACACGCGCCACCACACCGACACCATCATCGTCGGCCGCGACCCGGAAATCTCGGTGATGCGGCCGCCGGATCTGGTTCGCGCCATGCTGGGCTTCGTCGGCGTGCTCGACGCCTGGCATGCGATGAGCGATATGCTGCGCAACGCCGCCGGCACCGTCAGCGCCGCCGAAAAGACCTTCATTCCAGAACAGGAACAGCCCAAGGCGATCCGCGTCGCCCGCATCTGGACGGCGATCTATGCCGCCACCGTCGGGCTGGCGCTCTACACCGGTTCGTTCCTGCCGCTGATGCTGGTCGGCCTGCCCAGGCTCTACGGCGCCTGGCACCATGTCATGGTCGGGCTGCTGCAGCATGGCGGCCTGGCCGACAATGTCACCGACCACAGGCTGAACAGCCGCACCGTCTACATGAACCCGATCAGCCGCTTCATCTACTGGAACATGAACTACCATGTCGAGCATCACATGTTTCCGATGGTGCCCTATCATGCGCTGCCGAGGCTGCACGAACTGATCAAGCACGATCTGCCGGAAGCGACACCGTCGATCCTGGCCGGCTACCGCGAGATGATCCCGGTCTTCCTGCGCCAGCTGCGCAACGAGGACTATTTCCTCAAGCGCGAGCTGCCGCCGACCGCACGGCCATATCGCGAGGAATTCCACAACGACACTATCGCCGCCGCGGCGGAATGATCGTGCTTCCATCCGATCCAGACTGTTTATTTAACGCAATTCCGGACGGAAAACCGCTGCGCACTTTTTTGCTTTTGGGAGGACTTGAATGAGCGACTGGGTCGAGGCCTGCGCCACCGGCGACATAGACGAGGAGGATGTGATGCGCTTCGACCATGGCGGCCGCACCTTCGCCATCTATCGCAGCCCCGACGACGAGTTCTTCGCCACCGACGGCCTTTGTACGCATGAAAAGGTGCACCTGGCCGACGGGCTGGTGATGGATGACATCATCGAATGCCCCAAGCACAATGGCCGCTTCAACTACAAGACGGGTGACGCCCGCGGCGCCCCGGTCTGCGTCAACCTGAAAACCTATCCGGTCAAGGTCGATGCCGGCAAAGTCCTGATCCAGATCGGATGACCGATATGGCGGGGGGGATGCTCATCATCGGCGCCGGCGAATGCGGCGGGCGGGCGGCATTGGC
>NZ_RZRW01000840.1:0-1826 GCF_003998745.1 Mesorhizobium sp. M7A.F.Ca.US.014.04.1.1
GGTGGCAGCGGCATCGTCATGTCGGGTGGCGGCACGATCGACAACAGCGGCACCGTGCAGGGCGGCACAGGTGGCGCCAGCGGCTATTCCGATCAACGCTACCTTGCCGGATCCGGAGGGGTCGGCATTGCCGGGGCTGGCCTCACCGTGACCAACAGCGGCACCATCGCCGGTGGATTCTCGATCGACGGCAACGGCCCCCAGGCTGATGCGATCCGGTTCAGCGGCGGCGTCAATACGCTGGAGCTGCGGGCCGGCTCGGCGATCAGCGGCACTGTGGAGGCCTTCAGCGCGGCCGACACGTTGAGGCTCGGCGGGAACGTCGACAGCAGCTTCGACGTCTCAGGCGTCGGACAGCAATACCAGGGTTTCGGCATCTACGAAAAGACCGGCAACGGCACATGGACCTTGACCGGCAGCACCAGCGCGGTGACGTCGTGGACCGTCGACCAGGGCACATTGAGGATCGGCGGCGACTGGTCGCTGGGCGATGTCTCGGGCGCCCTGACCTTGAACGGCGGCGCGCTGCAGGTGACGGGCAATCCCGTCAGTTTCACGCTGGAGCGCCAGATAATCCTCGGCGCCAACGGCGGCACCTTCGATGTCGGCGCCGGCAAGAACCTGATCCTCGACGGCGTGGTTTCGGGCGACGGACAACTCGCCAAGACCAGTTCCGGCACGCTGACGCTGACCGGCGCCAACAGCTATTCGGGCGGCACGGCGGTGCGCGGCGGCGGCCTTGTCGTGACGGCGACAGGCGCGCTCGGCGACGGACTGGTCGCCATAAACTCCAACGGAAGCGGGGGATGGGCCAAGCTCTATTTCTCGGGCAACGACGCCGCCAATCCGGTCAGTGCCGAGGATATCTCGATCACCGTCGGGTTGGGCGACCTCAACTTCCTGCGCAATGCGACCGCCGGCGCGGCCACCATCATTCTGGCGAAGGACGGCACTGGCGGGCTCAATTTCAGCACCGGAACCGATGCCGGCACGGCCAGCATCATCAACCAGGGCGGCGGCTCGGTCACCTTCACAGGAGCAAGCGCCGCCAATGCTACCATCGTCAATGACGGCCTGGGCATACCGTATTATTTCAGCAGGACGACCTTCGACGACGATTACTCAAGCAATGTATCTTCCTCCGCCGGGGACGCCACGATAACCAACCGGAATGGCGGCTCGACCATTTTCTACGGACATTCGGACGGCGGAACGGCGACGCTGGTCAACGAGGCCGGCGGCACGCTCGATTTCCAGCAGGCATCGCAGGCGGCTGATGCAACCATCCTCAACGGCGCCGGCGGCAGCGTGCTGGTTCGCTTCCGCAACCAGGACTCCGTGCTCGATGTCGGTTCGCTGTCTGGCGACGGGGCCATACTAATCGACGATTCACAGCTGGCGCCGCAGCTTTCGCTCGGCGCGCTCGGTCATGACGACGTCATCGGCGGCACCATTTCCGGAAACGGCTCTCTGACCAAGACCGGCGCGGGCAAGCTGACGCTCAACGGACAGAACAGCTATGCGGGCCTGACCACCGTCGACATGGGAACGCTGGTGGTGGGCGACGCCAGCCATGGCACAGCGAGCCTCGCCGGCGATGTCACGGTGGATTCCGGCGCGCGCCTTGGCGGCATCGGCACCATGGGCGGCAATGTCACCATCCTCGGCACGCACGGCGTCGGCAATTCCATCGGCGTCCAGGCGGTCGGCGGCAACTATGTCAATCATGGCGTCCTGGAGGTCGAGGCGACCCCATCCGGCGCCGACAGGCTGATCGTCGGCGGCACGGTCGACCTATCAGGCGCCACGCTCAACCTGGTCCTGAC
>NZ_RZRW01000841.1:0-1815 GCF_003998745.1 Mesorhizobium sp. M7A.F.Ca.US.014.04.1.1
AGCTGGTCGGCGGCACCTGCGTCAACACCGGCTGCATGCCGACCAAGACCATGGTCGCCAGCGCCTATGCCGCGCATCTGGCGCGCCGCGCCGCCGACTATGGCGTGACGCTCTCCGGGCCGGTCGGCGTGGATTACAAGGTGATCAAGGCGCGCAAGGACAAGGTCACAAACGACGCTCGCGGCAATCTCGAGACCTGGATTGCCGGCATGGACAAGTGCACCCTCTATCGCGGCCATGCGCGTTTCGAATCCGCCAACACGGTGCGCGTCGGCGACGATCTGCTGACCGCCGAAAAGATCTTCCTCAACACCGGCGGCCGCGCCTCGGTGCCCGACCTTCCCGGCATCCACGACATCGACTATCTGACCAACTCGTCGATGATGGATCTCGACGTGCTGCCGCGCCATCTCGTCGTCGTCGGCGGCAGCTACATCTCGCTCGAATTCGCTCAGATGTTCCGCCGCTTCGGCGCGGAAGTCACCGTCGTCGAGAAGAGCCCGCGCCTGACCGGCCGCGAGGACGAGGATGTCTCCGCCGCCATCCTGTCGATCCTCGAAAACGAAGGCATCGCGGTCCATGTCGGCGCCGACGACATTGCCTTCGCCAGACAGGGTGACGACATCGCCGTGACCTTCTCCGCCGGCAAGCCACCGGCGGTCGGCTCGCATGTGCTGCTGGCGCTGGGGCGCACGCCCAACACCGACGATCTCGGCCTGGAAAGGGCCGGCGTCGAGGTCGACAAGCGCGGTTTTGTCACCGTCGACGACCAGCTGCGCACCAGCGTGCCCGGCATCTGGGCGATGGGCGACTGCAACGGCAGGGGCGCCTTCACCCACACCTCCTACAACGACTACGAGATCGTCGCCGCCAATTTGCTCGACAACGATCCGCGGAGGGTCAGCGACCGGATCGAAGCCTATGCGCTCTACATCGACCCGCCGCTTGGCCGCTGCGGCATGACCGAGGCCGCAGTGAAGAAATCCGGCCGTCGCGCGCTGGTCGGCCAGCGGCCGATGACCCGCGTCGGCCGCGCTATCGAAAAGGGCGAGACGCAGGGTTTCATGAAAATCCTGGTCGATGCCGACACCAGGGAGATCCTCGGCTGCTCGGTGCTCGGCCCCGGCGGCGACGAGGCTATCCATTGTGTGCTCGACCTGATGTACGCCAAGGCGCCCGTCGACACGCTGGCGCGTGCCGTGCACATCCATCCCAATGTTTCGGAGTTGCTGCCCACCATTGCCCAGGAGCTGAAGCCGCTGGCGTGACAGCCCGTTGAAGACCCATTTTAAAGCTCTTCCTTTTCTGCATCGCTGCAATGCAGCAATGCAGCTTGCGCACGGTGGCGTGCTTCGCGCAGTCTGGAATTGAACCGATTCAGTCTGGACGCACCATGCCCTTGCCGATCCTTGCGCTTGCCATTGCGTCCTTCTGCATCGGCACCACCGAATTCGTCATCATGGGCTTGCTGCCTGAGGTCGCCGCCGACCTCGGCGTGTCGATCCCCGCGGCGGGCCTGCTGGTTACCGGATATGCGCTGGGCGTCGTCTTCGGCGCCCCGATCGTCGCCATGGCCACTGCGCATTTGCCGCGCAAGCCGGTGCTGGTCGGGCTGGCCGTGCTGTTCGTCGTCGGCAATCTGTTTTGCGCCATCTCGCCCAACTACTGGACGCTGATGGCCGCGCGTGTCTTCACCGCTTTCGGCCACGGCGCCTTCTTCGGCATCGGCTCGGTCGTTGCCGCCAGCCTGGTGCCGCGCAACAAGCGCGCCAGCGCTATCGCGCTGATGTTCGCCGGGCTGACGCTGTCCAACAT
>NZ_RZRW01000842.1:0-1813 GCF_003998745.1 Mesorhizobium sp. M7A.F.Ca.US.014.04.1.1
AGCGTATCAGCAGCCCGATCATTACATCCGCAAGGCACGCCGCCGGATAGTGGCGCAGTCTGCCCGGACGCTTCTGATATTCGATCGAAACGAGAACGAAAATGTCCCACTTTTGGAGGGGGTGGAAGAGGGTGGGACAAAAAAGTACAAAAAACCCAATTAAATCAACGGCATCAAAAGCCAATGGTGGGCCCGGAGGGCCTTCCACCAGGGAAGGCTTCGGTTCGGGCCCGCCATGCTCTCCTCGAACGTAGCGGCTATGACGCCAAGGATGGCATTTGAAGGACCCCCTTAGGGTGATTGTGTCCAATGGCGCGCGATCGCTTGGATCAAAAACGCGGGAACGCGACCTTATCTTCTTTGATCTCGCCTGATGACATGCCCGTACGGATCCGCCCGGCGAGCGTATGGGTTGCGGCCAGCGTACCGTCGGGGACATCATCATAAAACTGACGTCCGCGCCATTCGGGAGGCGCCCCAGCTGCAACGTAGTCTCGACAGTTTTTCCTTCGCCTGCGGCCTAGTACGGCCATGAGGGTGACCCGACAAGATCGTCGTCATGGACAATGGATCCACAAGGCCTTCTGTGGTCGAGACAGCAGAAGGGGTCAGCTTGCCTGTCGCCTTTCGTCGCACGGTAGCCCCGAAACGCGACGTAGGCGGGTAGTTCAAAGCTTATCCGGTGCCGGCCTGATCGATCCGAATGGTACCAGCGAGATTGTGTCCTATATGACAAGTGAAGACAGTCTCCTCGAGACGGGAGCTGTTGGGTCCTTCCGTCAGAGCCAGATTTCATGACGGCACCTGCGACCGCCGAATAAACCCAGGGCATTCAGATGCGGCTTCTCGCCCTCAACAACAGCTATGCGCAATTGCCCGAGCGCTTCTTCGCGCACACGGATCCGAAGCCGGTGTCCGAACCCCGGCTGATCCGATTCAACCGGCCACTTGCGGAGGAACTCGGGCTCGATGCCGACCAGCTTACCAGCCCGGATGGATTGGATATGCTCTCTGGCCATAGATTTCCGGAAGGCTTGCAGGCAATCGCCCTGGCCTATGCAGGTCACCAGTTCGGAAACTTCGTGCCTCAGCTCGGCGACGGGCGCGCTCTGCTGCTTGGCGAGGTGGTGGACGTTAACGACATTCGCCGTGACATCCAGTTGAAGGGATCGGGACCGACGCGGTTCTCGCGCAATGGCGACGGCCGCGCAGCCGTCGGCCCGGTTCTGCGCGAGTATGTCGTCAGCGAAGCAATGGCCGCTGGGCATTCCGACGACTCGAGCCTTGGCGGCTGTGCTCACCGGGGACCCGGTATATCGCGAGGTCCGGCTGCCCGGCGCTGTCCTTACAAGAGTGGCGGCCAGCCATATCCGGATAGGCACCTTCCAATATTTCGCTGCGCGCCACGATACCGGAGGCCTCAAGATCCTCGCCGACTATGCCATTGAACGCCATTTCCCGCAGCTGGTCGGGCAAGCGCGGCCGTACCGCGCTTTGCTTGAGGCCGTTGTCGCTGCACAGGCCGATCTGGTGGCGCGCTGGATGCTGGTCGGCTTCATCCATGGCGTCATGAACACCGACAACATGACGATCTCGGGCGAGACGATCGACTATGGCCCATGCGCCTTCATGGACGCCTATGACCCGAGCGCGGTGTTCAGTTCGATCGACCGTGTCGGCCGCTATGCCTATGCCAACCAGCCTCATGTGGCGACATGGAATCTTGCACGCTTTGCCGAGACTCTGCTGCCGCTCATGAGCACGGACGAGAGTGAAGCCGTCTCTGAAGCCGAAGAGGTGCTTGGGTCTTTCC
>NZ_RZRW01000843.1:0-1807 GCF_003998745.1 Mesorhizobium sp. M7A.F.Ca.US.014.04.1.1
CCCCCAAGACCGATACGAATACTACCTGGTCAAGGTAGTTGCTATGTGGGCCCGCGCCACGGCGGTCAGCGTGGGCCCGTACGCTGCGCTGACCGGCGCTCACTATCGCCTGCGAGCCACGATCGTAGATCAGCGCTTGGCGTTGTCACTCTCCGAGTCGGCCCGCGCGAGGAACTGCTCGGCTGTCGCTGGAATATGGCTTTTCAACCAGTCCGCCATCGCAACTTCCTCACGCAGATTCTCTTCGCAGAGCTGGGCGACCTCTGCTTCGCCTAGCGATTTGGCGGCGGCGATCAGGATTGTGTAGGAGGCGATTTCCATGTGCTCGAACGTGTAGCTTGCAAGCGATCCCTTCATCACTTCGTCCCCGGCGAACACCCCACTGAGCGACTGCGTCATTGCCGTCAGCTTGCCGCCGGCATCCTTCAGTGTGGAAGATCCTTGTCCGATGCGGTCAAGACAGGTTTCCAGCCGAGCAGCCTGCTGTCTGGTCTCCTGGATGTGCTGGCGAATCCGCTCGCTGAGCTCAGGATAGTTCTCTATCCGGTTCAGTTGCCCATTCAACATGGTTTCGGCCTGCTCCTCCATGGCGTGAGCATCCCTGAGCCATTGGACAAGCCATTCGCGTGATTCTGACATTTCATACCTCCTTCATGGGTCGGCCAGAACTTTCAAAGGGAGATATTGTTCCTCATCGGTTGAGCTGCGGAGTCAGCCTGTATTGCAGGCTCCTTGAGGTAGGCGCTGCAAGCGGGCGCTTGGCACCAGGAGAGAATGGCGGGCGACGGGCATGGTCGCGGTGTCGGCGGTGGCAAAACGCATTCCTGCAGAAATGACGAAGCTGCTGCCTGCCGCGGGTTCCGTGATGGATGATCTCAATGAAGCGTTTCGCGTCGGCTCGCATTCCAATACCCGCGCCGCGATGTGTCAGGCTGTGTCTTGCCCGAGCGCCTTGGCCGTTGCCATTCGTCTTGCAAAATCAGCCCATTGCCGGTGCGCCCCAGCGAGGCCTCCAGGTTCAACAACGGAGATCATATCACGATGGAACGTCACGGCGTTTCGCAGGTTGGTATTGGGGTTTTCGCGCTAGGGAAAGAGCCATGACTTCTTCAGACAAGTCTTCAACTAACATATCACACCGCTCCGAGAAATCGAGCGGCAGGAGCCCGTCAAAGCCGGCGACACCTTCACCGGCCCCAGAGAAAATATCCGGAGCAGGCCCTGCGGTCGCCGAGCATTCGAAAGACGCCAAGGCGCCCAGAGGCGGGCGTCAACCTGGGGCCTATGTCAAGGATTAGATAGCCGAGCTGGGTTGCGTTTGTCTGGCCAATGCAGGAAGCGACGAGGAGGTTTTTATGCAGATGATGGGAGTTGTCGTCAGCCGAGACCAGGCTCCGGTCGTGGAATTTCGGGGCGAGGGAGGCGAGTGTATTACAGTTACCCTGCAGGCCGGGCATACTCTTCCCGACGATGAACTCATTGCAAAGGCCAGGGCCATGATGGTTCAGGTCGCTCAGTTCGGGACGGACCAGATCAACAATGCGGCGATGTCTGACGGGTCGTCGGCCGATGGGGTTATACAATCCGGAATGTCGGGATAGATAGCTTCGCTCGATGCAGGCCTGCTGCAAGGCCACGAGTCGGCAGCGGACGTGCAGTCATCAGCCAGAAGATGGCGAGAACGGTACGCAGGCAAGGCACGCAGATCGCACCCTCCAAAGCAGCGACACCGGTGATCATCGAAAAGCCGAGCGTGAGCGTTGGGGCTATCAAAGCTATGGAACAAAGCTTGCGCGCACTGGTTGGG
>NZ_RZRW01000844.1:0-1806 GCF_003998745.1 Mesorhizobium sp. M7A.F.Ca.US.014.04.1.1
ACCCGTCGCGGCATCGGCCCCGCCTATGAGGACAAGGTGGGCCGGCGCGCGGTCAGGGTGATGGATTTGGCGGATTTGGAAACACTGCCCTTGAAAATCGACAGGCTGCTGACGCACCACAATGCGCTGCGTCGCGGGCTTGGTCATGCGGAAGTCACGCATGACACGATCATGCAGGAACTAACCTCGGTCGCCGACGACATCCTGCCCTATATGGACCGGGTCTGGAAGATCCTCGACGACAAGCGCCGGGCTGGCGAGCGCATCCTGTTCGAGGGCGCGCAGGGCACACTGCTCGATATCGACCACGGCACCTATCCGTTCGTGACCTCGTCGAACACGGTTGCCGGACAGGCTGCCGCCGGCTCCGGCGTTGGCCCGGGCGCCATCGGCTATGTGCTCGGCATCACCAAGGCCTATACGACACGCGTCGGCGAGGGTCCGTTCCCGACCGAGCAGAAGAACGAGGTCGGCGAATTCCTCGGCACGCGCGGCCATGAATTCGGCGTCGTCACCGGTCGCAAGCGCCGCTGCGGCTGGTTCGACGCGGTGCTGGTGCGCCAGGCCGTCGCGGTCAACGGCATCAAGGGCATCGCGCTGACCAAGCTCGACGTGCTTGACGGGCTGGACGAGATCAAGGTCTGCACCGGTTACCGTCTCGACGGCGAGATGATCGATTATCTGCCGGCCAGCCAGGGCGCGCAGGCACGTGTCGAACCGGTCTACGAGACGCTCGAGGGCTGGAAAGGCACCACTGCCGGCGCGCGCAGCTGGAATGATCTGCCGGCCCAGGCGGTCAAGTATGTCCGCTACATCGAGGAGCTCATCGGCGCACCGGTCGCGCTCCTTTCCACCAGCCCGGAACGCGACGACACGATACTTGTGACCGATCCGTTTCAAGACTAGTTTCTGAGCCTTTCCGGGCATCGCGGCTGATTTGCGGGGGCCGACGCGGAAGCAAAATACAGGTCGACTGAAGCATGGCAGATTTCGTTGCTATTCTGAAAAACGCGCTCGACAAGCATGGCGACGAGACGCCGGAAAAGCGTACGCGCATCTATGCCAGCGTTCGCACCATGCTAGCGAAGAAGCTTGGTGAACGTTCGCCGCCGTGGGCTCCCGAAGCCATAGCCACGCAGATGCGTTCGCTGGAAGACGCCATTACAAGCGTCGAGCGCGATTATGCCAAGAGCGTGCCGGAGACCGACCCGCTCGCGGAGCTGGAACACATCTTTTCGTCGATCGATCGCAACAAGAACCAGCCAAGCCATACGAGGCAGCCGGCGAAGGCGGAATCGGCCTGGCCGGCACCGCCCGTCGCCAAGCCCGAGCCCTATCAACCCGCGCCGCCGCCTGCCGCCAAGGTCGAGCCAAGCTGGCAAAGGTCGACGCCGGCGCCTGCCCAGCCGGCTCGCGCCGACACGCCTCTTCCAGGCATGAACGCCGAGGAGGCGGACGACGAGGCCGATGTCTTTTCCAGCAACGAAGACAATGAAGAGCCGGTACCGGATACCTTCCAGCGCCTGCGTCCCGCCGAGCGCAAGCGCAGCTATGGCGGGCTGATCGCGGCCGTCTTCGCACTGCTGGTCGTTGCCGGCGGCGGCTACGGCATCTGGCTGAACAAGGACGCCTTCGGCAAGATGCTGGGGCTTGGCGGCAATCAGGTAGCGAAAACCGAACCCGTGAAGCCAGCGCCGGCCAAGCCGGCAACCGATGCCGCGGCAGCGCCGCCGGCGCCCGCGGCTGGCGGCACGGAAGCCGAAAGCACGAAATTCACCCAGCGGCTGACACCGCAGGGTGGTGAAG
>NZ_RZRW01000845.1:0-1804 GCF_003998745.1 Mesorhizobium sp. M7A.F.Ca.US.014.04.1.1
TCTTCAGCCGCGTCCCGTAGGGCATTCCTGTGACCGCCTCGGCGATCAGCCCGACGACGACGTTGTCCGTGTTGGAGTAGGTATACTGGGTGCCGGGCGTAAACTCGAGCGGGTCGTTGCGGACCCAGCCGATGATCTCAATGGGCTGCACGTAACCTTGAGGATTGGTCGCGACCTGCTCGGCCAAGCCCTTGGAGTGCAAGTAGTCGGGCAGGCCGCTGGTGTGATTCAGCATCTGGCGGACCGTGACGGCCGACCATGCCGCCGGCAGATCAGGCAGGTGCTGGCCGATGGTGTCGTCGAGGCCGAGCCGGCCCTTCTGGACGAGGTGCAGGGCAATGGCGCCGTTGAATGCTTTTGAGATGCTGGCGATGCGCATGTATTGGTCGACCCCCAGCGCCTCACCCGATATGACATCGGCGCGCCCCGCTGTGAGTACGGTCATGCGACCGTCGCGGTAGAGCGTGGCGATCGCGCCGGGAGGTCCATCCTCTGCATCGAGGAGCTCCTGTAGTCCGGCCTGGACCTTTGCATCGGCTGTGCTCAACTGAGCCGCGGTTAAGCCGGTCGAGCGTGCCGGGCCTTCGCTATCAGGATGTTTTACATAGAGATCCGGATTCATCTCTTCAGAAGACACGATGACTTCGTCATTGACGCCCAAGTCAATATAATCATCGGTAATTGAAAAGCCTGCCAGAAGCTGTTTGTCCGTGAGAGGATACCAGGAGCCGAGTTCGTGCGAGTAGGCGGCAATGGCCAGCATCGCGAGTTCACGATTGCTATACAGGTCGACTTCATAATCTTCGACCAATTTGCCATCGGAATATTTCTTATATCCATCAATGTAAGGATCGCGGGAATTGTCGCCTCTATACTTATCCACAATGTCGCCGACGGTGACCTTAGACTTGTTTCCGTGGAAATAGATCTTGCGGAGGAGAAAACCCCAAGCAGCTACCCCATACTCTGGGGTTTCATAAATGGCAGTTTGGTTGCCGTACCGGTCTGGCAGAGTGCAACCCACATATCCTCTCATGCTGTCTCGCTGCCATTTCGAGATGTTTATGGCGCCGGGATTGTTTGTTCGAAGGGCCCTCCGAGTAAGCGCATTTGAGGAACTATAGTCAGCGTCCGGCAGGCTGCTAAAGAAATTGCCGATCCCGACCAGACTTCTGAAGTTGAATTCAGTAGCTTCAGGATATTTCGCATCGTCGCGAAATGGCGGGGCTAGACTGCGCGCCTTGTTCGCTTGCCAAAACGGCAGCCCGAGTGCACTACCGGTCTGCATCCCCACTGTGCCGTCAACGGGCATTCCATATGTGCTCTGGAAGGACTTCACAGCGCTTGCTGTCTGCGAACCAAACACTCCATCAATCGCTGAGGCGTAAACAGATTTGTCCGTGAGTACGCTCTGTAGAAGCGCAACCCTACGATCAAGAACGTTGCTTCGTGTTTGCTGAAAGACCGGACCGACGGGTTGACGCTTGTCGCTGATGCTGAAGTTGCTGACCCATTCGCTCGACCCGGAATAATCGTCAGGTGCTCCGCATTTCAGGGGATTCGCTGCGCTAACTTCATCCGGGCTTTCAAAAGCGAAGGCCGGACCGGAAGGCAAGAGGGCCAGGAGCGCAATGCCAAGCCAACCGCCCATCCCCGGCCTGAAACAACCGCCTATCATTTGGCGACTTCACCGCATGCGTCGACTGCATCGGTCTTCGACATGCATCCTCCGATCTTCGGCGAATGTCAGTTCGCCTCCTTAACCGACATTCTCGTCTCCCGAGCACATTTTCCATATCATCCA
>NZ_RZRW01000846.1:0-1796 GCF_003998745.1 Mesorhizobium sp. M7A.F.Ca.US.014.04.1.1
AGGGGAACCTCTACAAATCCGACGGACCTCACGGTCGTCTCGAACACTGCACGAGACAGATTTGCGGGCATTCGGAACTTGCGTCGTATCCCGGCCTTCAACTCACCCCGCTCTGTAATAAAGCAGGCCATTGCTGCGTCCTTCCGTGAATCCAGCGCGAGCTTCTATGAAGCCGGAGCGGTTCTCAATTACTGCGGATACCACCCGAGGTTCGGTTTCTCCGCCGTCAACACTGGACGACAGGTTCTGGATTTTGAGAGCGTGCTCTCTTTGGATCAGGAGGCCGCCATTCCGTCCAACCCAAGCAAGTGGTTTGGTCAGACCAGACGGACCCTAAGCTGTCGTTCTCATTAGGTCGCGATTTCTAAGCAGTGCTCAGGAACGAGCGCTGGCTTCGGCAGCACGATTTTCTACGCGAGCCGATCCAGGTACATCTTGAGCGCCGAGATGGGCTGATGATCGAATTGAAAGACGTCAGCTCAGGCGAATTGTCACTGATTTCATCGCTGGTGTTCCTAAGCACCGCGGAGCGAGGCCATTAGCCTGTTTTCCTCATCGACGAACCCGAGGAGCCTTCACCCGAACTGGCAGCGCAAGTATGTCGAACGTGTAATGACCTCCACATACTACAGGCAGCCCCATGTGGTCATCGCGACCTATGCGCCTCTTGTCGTTAGACGCGCCTTGGCGTGGTCCAAGGACGTCGGTGGTGTCTTCCAGATGGTCAACGGCTGGCCGGTGCGCATTCCGCTCGTGGATTCGACTCCCACGAGTATAGAAGAGGTCCTTTGGCGAGCCTTCGATGTGGTTACGCCTGCTAACCATTTCGCCGTGAATGAGGCGAGGCGGGCTTCTTGCTCTACGTTGAAAGCCACTGAGGGTGAGCCCGCCGCCTATTGGGGCGCCGGCGGCGGACCCTGTGTAAGCGGCTACATCCTTTTGAATCGACCGCTCAGAGGGTCAATGTGCCACTTGAAGGTGAGTTCCCTTTAGGATTCTAGGCAGTGCGGTTTGCGTAGCGTCCAGATCGCCATGCGACTTCGATTTTCAAGCGCGACATAGGCCATCAGGCGTAGTTGTAGCAAGACCAGTGTACCGGTAGCATATGGAGCCTGGACATTAGGCCCACCCTCGTGCCCAGCTATGGTCGGCACGGTCGCTCAACCCGCTTTTGGTCTGCCTGATCGTGCCGACTACCGCCCCCAGGGCTGCCCCTTCCAAGGGTTTGTGCTTTGGTGGCGATTATCGGCAGTCGGACAGGAACGTAAGGTGAAACTAGCGAGGACTTTGCGCGGCTCCGCTACTGCGGGATTGCGCCTAGTTGCAACGGCCAGAACAAATCAAGGCCAAAAGCGAGCCGCTAGGCGCTACCCAGCCGTAGACTCAAAAGAATGGCCGGTGCGGGGACGCTTAGGTTGGAAAGCGTGGGCCGCACCGGCCATTGCGGGATAGCTCTTAGGGATCGTCCCCCGCGCTGCCTAAGTTATAGGCATATTAGCGATTGCTCAATTGAGACTGAAGTCCCTACCCAACCGTAGGGGGATAGCTAAATCCAGCTAGGGGAAAGACCGTTGCGCAGAAAACCAAAGGAGCTGCACGGCTGGCGATCTGTGCACATGACGCCGACCCATCCAACGTCTGTCCTTAAGCCGGTGAGGGACCACCTGAACCGCCAAGGGGCGGCGGACATGAAGGCGTACCGCCCGGCGGGCAACGCCTGAAATCCAACATCCTGTTGAATTGGCCCGCTGCCGAGAGGTGGCGGGCCTTAATCTTTGTGTTGAACGATGTAGCTA
>NZ_RZRW01000847.1:0-1791 GCF_003998745.1 Mesorhizobium sp. M7A.F.Ca.US.014.04.1.1
TTTCACGCTCGATGAACAGTCGGAAGGAGCGGCGGGAAATACGGTCGCTTGAGAAAACAGCTTTCTCGATGGCGGCGAGATCATCGACGTCAGACGCGCGGGCCGTGCGGATCTCGGCAGGCATGCGGCTTCAGAAAACCTCGATTGGTGGTGGAAATGGCCCTACTCGAACACGTCCTTGACGCCAACCAGGGCGTTGGGAAAACCGGCGTCCACCTGGGCGCACGAAGTCCGCTCCACCACCTTGAATCTTCGCCTCGTTTTTCCAAAAACCGTTTCCGATTTTCGGGGCGATGCGACGGCATTCATCAAGCGCTATCGCACCTCGATTAGGGCCGAATTGTGACAAATCCGACGCCGATCCGACGGGCGCAAAAGGTCCTTCGGCCAGATCGGCATTCGCGGATCGACGGCACCGGCAAAAGCGGTGCCGTTCAGCTTGCCAGCCCGTTTACAAGTTGCGTGTAGGCGTTCCTGGCGACCTCGTTCAGCCGCTCGCGCGGCAAGGAGCCGACGACGGCGCAGCCATAGCCCTTGTCCAGCCAGTAGACGGCCTCGGGTCCGTCTTGCGTGGCGGCGTAGGTGCCCTTGGCATTCTCCGTCGATGCCGTGGTGACGAACAGCGATATACGCTGCCCATTGCCGTCCTCGTAAAGCAGCATGGCGGCCTTGCTCTCGCCTGCCGGAAGCAACCGGCCGCCGACCAACTGGAAACCGTTCGCGGTCAAGTCGGGTGCCACCAGCTTCAACCCTACCCGGTTGGACAGCCAGGTCTGCAGATGGTCCTTGTCGCTGGCCGGAACCTCGACGGCATGCCGCTTTTCGGCGGCATAGATGACATGGGCCGCGATTGCCTGCTCGGCCAGCCGATCTTCCGCCGGGTCCTCCTGGCCGATGCCGTCGACGCCGGCAAGGTAGCCACCAAGCCCGCCGGCGGCGACCAGCAACACGGCAGCGGCAAGCCACCAGCGCGAGCGTGGCACAGCTGCCTTGACCGGCGCCTCGCCAAGCACGACCTTGCGCAACCGCGCAGGCACGGCTTCGTCCAGCACCCCGGCGAAGGCGGCACGCAGCGCCGCCCGGTCGGCGGTGAAACGGGCGCTCCTGGCTTTCATCTCGGGATTGGCGTCGAGCCAGGCGTCGTAAGCGGCGCGCTCGTCTGCAGGCAGCTCGCCATCGAGCGCCATGTGGATGTCCCGTTCGGAAAAGTCGCGGCGGATCATTTCTCGACGATCCTTATCGCGCGGCGACGCGCCGTATCGTCCAGCAAACCACGCAATTCCTCACGCCCGCGCGCAATGCGCGACATCAGCGTGCCAGCGGGGACGCCCAGAATGTTGGCGGCTTCGGCATAGGAAAAACCTTCGATGGCAACCATGACAAGAGCTGCGCGTCGATCGGGGCTGATCGCCTGCAACGCGTCGATGATCTCGCGCGAGGCGATACTCTCCACCTGCTCTGCCGGCTGGGCAACGGCCTCGCCCGCCTCCAGCGGCAACATCGCCGCCTCGCCGCGGCGGTTCACCTTGCGCATCTGGTCGATGAACAAATGATGCATGATCGTAAACAGCCACCTCCGGGGGCTTTCTCCTGTCTGCCAGTTGTCGAGCCGCACAAGCGCCCGCTCGAGGCAATCCTGGACAAGGTCGTCGGCAGCGTCGCGGTCGCGCAAAAGCGAGCGTGCGTAACGGCGCAGGCGCGGTATTTCGCCAAGGATTGCTGCCTTCTTTTCGTCCATGACCGCTGGTTTCGAGGTCGCCCTTGTTGATCTGGATTGAACGCGCCTTCCTG
>NZ_RZRW01000848.1:0-1788 GCF_003998745.1 Mesorhizobium sp. M7A.F.Ca.US.014.04.1.1
GGCCGAGAACTCGTGAATGCCGCCCCCCGCCGAAAACGCCCGCTCCCCTGCTCCGGTCAGAATGACCGCTCGGACGCCGTCATCGACTTCCATGTCGTCAAGGACCGCAAGCAGGCGGTCGATCAGGGCATAGTTCAGCGCGTTGAGTTTCTCCGGCCGGTTGAGGGTGAGGATGGCAATCCCATCCCGGGTTTCGCTAAGGACAAGATCTGTCATTTGGCTGTTCCTTCTCCATCATGCTGATGGAAGGAAGACTATGCCCTTTGTCGCTTGTGTATATTCACTAGTCGGTATACATAGGCTTATGCCCGACACGCAGAGCCCTACCCGCAAACGCATTGTCGATGCCGCGACCAGGCTCTTCTATGCAGAAGGAATCGGTCGTGTCAGCGTCGATGCCGTTGCCGAGGAAGCGGGTCTCACCAAGCGCACGCTCTACTACCATTTCAAGAGCAAGGACGACCTGATCGCCGCCTATCTCGACGGCCGCGACCAACCCAATCTGAAGCGGATGGCCGGCTGGTTCGAGGCTGCCGAAGGCGGCGCGGATCGCAAGGTCGAGGCGATCTTCACCAATCTGGCGAGGTCCGCTCGCCACCCGAAATGGAAAGGATGCGGCTTCCTGCGCACGGCCGCCGAACTCGCCTCGATGCCCGGACATCCGGCGGTCAAGGTGGGCGCGCGGCACAAGCTGAATTTCGAAACATGGCTGGCCGGCGCCCTGTCGGACCATGGCGTCGCGGAGCCGCAAACCCTGGGGCGCGAGATCGTGCTTTTGATCGACGGCTGCTTTTCGATCATGCTGATCCACCGCAACCCCGATTACATCGAAGCGGCCGGACGCGCCGCGGCGACGCTGGTGCGGGCGCGACTTTCAGGCAGTCAGGTCTAAAGCGCGACGCGCTTTAAGCCTTTGGTTTTATGCATGTCGTTGGCCCAAAACCGGGGCCACTTTTGGGCGACATGCATTAGAAACCGAAAGCCAGCCATGCGGTGCCGGCGGCCAGCGTTATCAGCGTCAAAGGCAAGCCGACCTTGAAAAAAGCGCCGAACGACAGCGTCGTGCCGGCGGCCCGCGCCTGTTCGGCGACGATCAGGTTGGCGACCGAACCCAGCAGCGTGAAATTGCCGGCCAGCGTCGAGCTCATGGCGACGACCAGCCAGGCGCGCTCGGGGTTTTCGAGGCCGGGTATGAAGGGCCGCAGCGCCAGCACGGCCGGAACATTGCTCATGATGTTGGAAAGCACCGCGGTGAAGCCGGACAAGCGCCAGACGTCGTCCAGCCCGAGGTTCCTGGCCGAAGCGATCATGTCGGGCGAAAGAAGCGTCTTTTCAGCGCCGGCGACGACAACGAACAGACCGGCGAACATGAACAGCAGCGGACCGTCGATCTCGCGGTAGATGCGCTCCGGCTTGATGGCCCGGGTGAGCAAGAGGATGGCGCCGCCGATGAGTGCTGCCTTGGCGACGGGCACGCCGGCGAAGAAGGCAATTGCCAGCCCGATGCAGACCACCACCGCCTTCAGCACCTGCACCTTGTGCATGCGGCCACGCGAGACCTCGGGCGTCAGTTGGACGGTGCGGGCGAATTCGGCCCGGAAGACAATGCGGATGATGACAACGACCGCGACGAGGCCGAACAGGGCGACCGGAGCCAGCGCTGCCGAAAAGGCCGGATAGGAAATGCCCGACAGTGCACCGATGACCATGTTTTGGGGATTGCCGGTGATGGTTGCGACGCTGCCGCAATTCGACGCGGTGGCGGTGGCGATCAGATAGGGGATCGGG
>NZ_RZRW01000849.1:0-1785 GCF_003998745.1 Mesorhizobium sp. M7A.F.Ca.US.014.04.1.1
CCCGCCCCGCCACCGCCGAACAGACCTAGACCGCCACCGCCGTCGCCGCCGCCACCGCCCACCGACTGCACGACCATGCCGCTGGCAAAATCTCCCCGAGTTGTGATGGTCCCGGAATTTATCCCCTCGGCATTGCCGCCGATTGTCGGCACGCCCCCATTGCCGCCGTTACCCACGATACCGAAACCACTTGCACCATCACCGGCAACGCCGCCCGCCGACCGCACAAGCATACCCTTCGAGAAAGCCCCGTCCGTGGAAATGGAGCCGGCATTATCGCCTTTCGCGTCACCGCCGAAACCGCCATTGCCGCCATTGCCACCCTTGCCGGCACCGATCGCAGCGCCCAAGCCGCCATTGCCGCCGCGCCCTCCGCTGGAATTGACGGTGATGCCGTTCGAATTGACCCCGTGCGTGATGATATTGCTTTCGATCGTAGTGGTCACGGTCGCCGTGCCGCCATCGCCACCCCGCCCGCCGACGCCGCCCTTACCGCCTACCGCGATGGCGAATGCCCATGCGCCGTTACCACCATCCCCACCGCTGGCGTCGCCCGATATGCCGGGAGCATTGTCCCCCGATGTTTCGAGGGCGCCAGATGCGTTGTTTGTTATATCGACGGTTCCGCCCTTGGCGCCATCGCCGCCTTTACCACCCTTGATCTCCACAAAAGGCGGGACGGCTGTTGCATGGACAGCCGAGCCGCCATCGCCGCCGCGCCCACCCCGGGCGCTGCCAACGAAAGCGGCCTCCCCGGAGGTCGTGCGGCCGACACTATTCGTTCCCGTAGCCGGCGCCACCGGCGAATGGCCATCTCCGGCGTCAGCAGTACCGATTCCGTCATCACCATTGTCGCCCGGTGCACCATCCGTATTGATGGACAATTGCTGCGCATGGGCCGGAGATTGAGCGTAAGGAAAGACCAGCCCCACCAGTGCCGTAGCGCAAAGCAATCGAGCTATCCGTTTGGGCAGAGTGGCGAGACATTGATTCGGCCGGCCGGGCAAACCCTTCTGAGTCGCCGCGGCATCACGAAGAACTTCCTCAGAACATGCCCTGGCTGAACCGTCGTCGGCCGATGCGCACGACAATACGGCAACGCGCTCTGTGAACAAAGCCATGCACTTACCCCCCATTTTACGGGGGCGCGCCTCAATGCCTGCTTGAGTCCGACGCCACCGCTATGCTCTGCTCATGCAATTGCAATAAGGATGCCGGCACTGTGCAATAAGGTTCAATGCATTAAAACAGGGCATCCGTATTCCCACTTGCGGAGCTCTGACTCAATTAGAATACATTAACTTATGCCGGATGAAACCAAAAATTTACGTGGGGAACACTGACCAAAGCCACCGACGTTTCATAGTCATCATATGATGACTATCTGCCGTTTCGCGGCCGAAATCGCAGAACAAAGCGATTGGACCGCCCGATTTCGTGATACTCGACCCGCTGGCCATGGCATCGACGCGCAAACGCCCTATATCAAAGGACAGAGTTTTTGCGCGGGAATGAACGGATGTCGGCACTTCGGCCATCAACGATCTTCACAGTGGCAATGCTGGCCACGGCAGTGCTGGCGGGCGTTTGCCTGCCGGCTTCCGCGCAAGCGCTCAATCCCGCTACCGGCAACAATGCGCTGATCCGGCAGAACGACCTGCAAATCCTGCAAAACAGGATACAGCGGCAGCAATATCAACAGCAACAGCAGCAGAATCGCGCCCAGGACCGCCAGATCTTTCAGCAACCGCCACCGGTCGTGCAGCAGCTCAAGCCAAGCTGCCA
>NZ_RZRW01000085.1:0-14652 GCF_003998745.1 Mesorhizobium sp. M7A.F.Ca.US.014.04.1.1
GCTGGCGCCGCATTCGCCGGACGATCAGTTCCGCGACTTCTTCCTGACGCCGCCGGCCTGGCAGGAGGGCGGCAATGCGCAGTTCCTGCTCGGCACCGACGCCGTCGGCCGCGATATGCTGTCGCGCCTGATCTACGGCTCGCGCTTCTCGCTCGCCATCGGCTTCGTCGTTGTCACGTCAGCGCTGATTTCAGGCGTCATCCTCGGCCTGCTCGCCGGCTACTGCCGCGGCTGGGTCGACACGCTGATCATGCGCATCATGGACATCATCCTGGCCTTCCCGTCGCTGCTCTTGGCCCTGGTGCTGGTCGCGGTGCTTGGCCCCGGCCTCGTCAACGCCATGATCGCCATCGCCTTCGTGCTGCAGCCGCATTTCGCCCGGCTCACCCGCGCCGCCGTGATGGCCGAAAAGACCCGCGAATATGTCGTCTCGGCCAAGGTCGCCGGCGCCAGCCATCTCAGGCTGATGCTGGTCACCATCCTGCCAAACTGCATCGCGCCGTTGATCGTGCAGGCGACGCTGTCCTTCTCCAACGCCATCCTCGAGGCGGCGGCCCTTGGCTTCCTCGGCATGGGCGCGCAGCCGCCGACGCCGGAATGGGGCACCATGCTGGCCGAAGCGCGCGAGTTCATCCTGCGCGCCTGGTGGGTGGTGACCTTCCCTGGCCTCGCCATCCTGATCACCGTCTTTGCCATCAACCTGATCGGCGACGGTCTGCGCGACGCGCTCGACCCCAAGCTGAAGAGGTCCTGAGCATGCCTCTGCTCGAGATCAAGAACCTCACCGTTTCCTTCGACACCGCGGCCGGACCGTTCATGGCCGTGCAAGGTATCGACCTGTCGATCGAGCCGCGCGAAGTGCTGGCGATCGTCGGCGAGTCCGGCTCCGGCAAGTCGGTGTCGATGCTGGCGGTGATGGGGCTGTTGCCCAACACGGCAACCGTCAAGGCCGACCGCATGGCCTTCGACGGCGTCGATCTGCTGAAGCTCAGCCCGTCCGAACGCCGCAAGATCGTCGGCAAGGACATCTCGATGATCTTCCAGGAGCCGATCGCCAGCCTCAACCCGTGCTTCACCGTCGGGTTCCAGATCGAGGAGGTGCTGCGCTTCCACATGGGCATGGACCGCGCCCAGCGCCGGGCGCGTGCCATCGAACTGATGAAGCTGGTCGGCATCGCCGACCCTGAAGAGCGGCTGAGTTCCTTCCCGCACCAGATGTCCGGCGGCCAGTGCCAGCGCGTCATGATCGCCATCGCCATTGCCTGCAATCCGAAACTGCTGATCGCCGACGAGCCGACCACGGCGCTCGACGTCACCATCCAGAAGCAGATCCTCGATCTGCTGGTTTCGCTGCAGGCCAAATACGGCATGGGCCTGATCATGATCACCCACAATATGGGCGTGGTGGCCGAGACCGCTGACCGCGTCATCGTCCAGTACAAGGGCCGCAAGATGGAAGAGGCCGACGTGCTGTCGCTGTTTGAATCGCCAAAGAGCAATTACACGCGGGCGCTGTTGTCGGCCTTGCCGGAAAACGCCGTCGGCGACCGGCTGCCGACCGTTTCCGACATGATGTTCGAGCCGGCGCCTTCTGCTGCGGGAGCCACCTGATGAGCACCACGGTTCTCGAAGGCAAGAACATCGTCCGCGACTACCACATCGGCGGCGGCCTGTTCACCGGGCCGCGCACCGTGCACGCGGTCAAGGGCGTCTCGTTCAAGGTCGACAAGGGCAAGACGCTGGCCATTGTCGGCGAAAGCGGCTGCGGCAAGTCAACGCTTGCCCGCATCATCACGCTGATCGATCCGGCGACATCGGGCGAATTGTTCATCGACGGCAACAAGGTCGACATCGCCAAGGGCGGATTGACCAAGGAGATGCGCCGCAAGGTGCAGATCGTCTTCCAGAACCCCTACGGATCGCTCAATCCGCGCCAGAAGATCGGCGACGTGCTGGGCGAGCCGCTTTTGATCAACACCGACAAGCCGGCGGCCGAGCGGCGCGACCTGGCGATGAAGATGCTGAAGAAGGTCGGGCTCGGTCACGAACATTACAATCGCTATCCGCATATGTTCTCCGGCGGCCAGCGCCAGCGCATCGCCATTGCCCGCGCGCTGATGCTCAATCCGAGCCTGCTGGTGCTGGACGAGCCGGTCTCGGCGCTCGATCTGTCGGTGCAGGCGCAGGTGCTCAACCTGCTCGCCGACCTGCAGGACGAGTTCCAGCTGACCTACGTCTTCATCAGCCACGATCTGTCCGTGGTACGCTACATCGCCGACGATGTGATGGTGATGTATTTCGGCGAAGCGGTGGAATACGGCTCGCGCGACGAGGTCTTCGCCGACCCCAAGCACAGCTACACCAGGACGCTGTTCGCCGCGACGCCGCGCGCCGACGTCGCGTCGATCAAAGCGAGGCTGGCGAAGAAGAAGGCCGCCTGAGGCTTTTCGTCATCCTAGGTCGTGAACTCATAAATGCAGTATGACCGCGATGATTGGGAAGCAGGGCAAAGGGGCTGGCTTAGCCCTCTACACCCCATTTTAATTGGCTGGCATCGATGACGTCTGATCCCATGTACTCAACAAAATAGCTTCGTATCCTTTGGCGATGCCGATCCCATCTGGGGGACATTCGCTCACTCTTGTTCTCAATTTCAGCTAGAAAGACCCATTCCACGAATTGGTCCGCTGTGACATCACCGGATTGAGGGATAAAATCGGTGACATGCATGAATTTGTCGCCGTGCATTCCTCCGCAATACCCATGACCAGCACAGACCGCGTGCATGAGCGAGTCGAATCTATTCTTTACTTTCATGGAACATGCGCGATGGTGAAGCGGGATGCCTAGGCGCGCTGCGACAGCATATATCCTTGGGTGTAGATCCGCAATGGAGTCGTTTTTCGACCGGGACCTTCATATTATTGCGGAGTCTGAATCAGATTCCGCCGCAGTATGAAAGTCTCAGCCGGAGGGGTCCTCAGCGGCCAGTGGTGTTTCCCGTGTCAGCAACCAATCTTGAGCCACGATCTCAATTGTGTCGTCACGGAAGTAGAACAGGAATTGACGGGAGGTCGGCAAATCCGCCGACAAGACATCCCAATCGTCATCCTCGACGACCCGAGTGTCGCCCATAACCTCGTAGAACTCGCCCCATTTCGGAGCCTGACCGCCGTAAAGCCCTTTTCCTGCAAACCATGCATGATCGTTCGTCGCGTCCCAACGAAAACGACTGCAGCCGAGGAATCGTAGCGTCGCAATTTCTCCAGGCTCGGCACTGTAGGCCCACGGGTTAAGACGAAAGGAAAGGCGGACGCTGTTGCCTTCGACTACCAGCTCTATGTCAGGAGCATTGGGCTCGGCATTCCAATCGGTGTTCAAGTGCTGGAACGATAAATTGGCCATCAGCCATCTTGCATGCTGGGAGGGCAGTTTTCCACCTATCGCAGTCCTTTTTCATTTATCAGTACAGGGCCTAGGGCGAAGCGTCGCGCAGACCCCAGGATTACGACCCCCAATGTAGCCGCAGCCTACTACTCGACCGGCCCGAAGGCCGCAGCTCGGGACAACTTCGCGACAATCGCACGCAGAGCTTCGCCGAAGCGCCGGACTTCCTCGACCGTGTTGTAGTGGACCAACGAGGCGCGGATGGCGCCGCTGTCCATCGAGAGGTTGAGACGCTTCATCAGCCGTGGCGCGTACATGTGGCCGTCGCGGATGCCGATCTGCATCTCGGCCATTTCCTCGACGACCCGCTGCGGCGATAGTTTGCCGATGTTGAAGCAGAAGGTCGGCACGCGCTCATGGATGCGCGCCTCGTCGGCAACGCCGTAGATGGTTGCCCCGCAATCCTTCAGCACGGCCAGCATCTCGCGCGCCAGCACCAGCTCGTAGTCGCGGATGGCGCCCATGCCGGCAACGATGTTTTCGCGTCGGGAGCGGTTGTTGGACGGCGCCAGATTGCGGCCGATCAGTTCCAGATACTGCACCGCCGCATCCATGCCGGAAACGTTCTCGTAGATGAAGGTGCCGGCCTCGACCTTGTAGGGCGGCTCGTCGGGGATGAAGTCCTCGCGAAAGGTCGGCAGCCGCTTCAGCGTTTCGAAACGGCCCCACAGGAAGCCCATATGCGGCGAGAAATTCTTGTAGCCGGAGCAGACGAGATAGTCGCAATCCCAGGCCTGCACGTCGATCAGTCCATGCGGCCCGTAATGCACGCAGTCGAGGAACACTTCGGCGCCGGCCGCATGCGCGATCCCAGCCACCGCAGCGACATCGACGATCGAGCCGATCGAGTGCGCCGTGACCGTGCAGGCGACCAGGCGGGTGCGGTCCGAGACCAGCGGACGCAGATCGTCGACATGCAGATTGCCGTCCTCACGCATCCGCCACCATTTGAATTTCGCACCGGCCGATTCCAGCGCCAGCCAAGTCGCGATGTTGGCGTCATGATCCATGTCGGTGACGACGATCTCGTCGCGCTCTTGCAGCATCTGGCCGATGCCGAGGCTGACCAGGCGGATGAACGAGGTGGCATTCATGCCGAAGCAGATTTCCGCCGGGCTGTAGGCGTTGATGAGCAGAGCGACGCTTGTCCGCGCATCGGCGACCGATTGGTCGACGGTGACGCTGCGGCCATAGCGGCCGCCACGCTGCACATTGTGCGAAACCAGATGATTGGTCACCGCGTCGAGCACGCTCTGCGGGATCTGCGCGCCGGCGGCGTTGTCCAAAAAGATGAAATCGCCGGCCCGCTGCAAGGCTGGAAACATGGCGCGGATGGTGTCGACGGGGAACGCGGTGGCATTCGCATTGTCGGTTTGATGCTTATTCACGGGTAGGCTCCTGCGGAGGGCTTGGACGGGGTGGGATCGGTTGGCGAGGTCAGCGCTTCTTTTCGGTCTTGAAGCGCTCTTCAAGCAGGCTGACGAGGCGGACCATCGGCCAGAGGAAGATGAGATAGACAAGGGCGGCGCCGATCAGCGGCGATGGGTTGGCGTAGAGCGACTGCGCGTTGGTCGCTTCCTTCAAGAGTTCCGGCAGCGCCACGGTGGAGGCGAGCGAGGTGTCCTTGAACATCGAGACGCAGTTGCTGGTCATCGGCGGGATGACGACGCGGATCGCTTGCGGCAGCACCACCTTGCGCAAGGTCAGGAGGAACGGCAGGCCAAGCGCCTGCGACGCCTCGAACTGGCCACGCGGAATGCTCTCGATGCCGGAGCGGAACACCTCGGCCGAGTAGGCCGACATGATGAAGGCGAAGGCTGTCACCGCCGATGCCCAGGACGACAGGCGTATGCCGAGGAAGGGCAGCGCATAGTAGATCAGGATCAGCACGACCAGCACCGGCAGGGCGCGGAAGATGTCGGTGTAGCCGACCGCGAGCCAGCGCAACGGCTTCGGCGCATAGAGCCGCACCAGGCTGATCCCCAGGCCGATGGGGATGCCGATGCCGATGCTCAAAATGCCGAGCAGCAGCGTGTTCAGGAAGCCGCGCAGCAGCGCCGGCAGGCTGGACATAATGACGTCGGGGTTGAAGAAGGTGTCGATCAGCGACATGGGAGCGTTCCCGAACCCCAGAGCAAAGAATGCTCACGTTAAACTCATGGGCCGCCGAGGGCAGGAGATCTGCGGCAGAAGCCGGCGGCCAGGCGTGAAAGAATCGTGCCGGCCTGGAAAGCCGGCACGATGTTACCGCAGCCTTCAGCTCAGGCCTTCGGCAGCGGCATTTCCTTCATGGTCGAAGAGTCGGCGGGCGCGTCGCTGCCGAACCACTTCTTGTGGATCGCGGCCAGCGTGCCGTCCTTCTTCATCGCGCTCAGCGCATCGTTCAGCTTGCCGAGCAGCGGGTGGTCCTTGGTCATCATCAGGCCGTATTGCTCACCGGTCTTGATGCGCTCCTTGACCACCAGGTCCTTCATCTTGGTGAAGGAATATTCCATGCCCGGAATGTCGCTGACTGCCGCATCGACGCGGCCGGCGCTGAGGTCGAGCAGCAGGTTCTGCTGCGTGTCGTAGCCCTTCACGTCGCTGAAGCCGTCGGCTTCCTGATGCGCCTTGACCCAGGTTTCGCCGGTCGAACCGGACAGCACGCCGATGATCTTGCCCTTGAGGTCGGCCTCGGCCTTGATCGGGCTGTCGGCCTTGGTGGCGATGCCCATATCGGAATCATAATAGGGCTGCGTGAACGACTGTGACTTCAGCCGCTCCGCCGTGATGGTGATCGACGAGATGGCGACGTCGATGCGCTTCGAGGTGGTGGCGGCAAACAGCGCCTGGAAGCCGAGATCGGCGATGTCGGTGGTCATGCCGATGCGCTTGGCGGCTTCGTTGACGATGTCGACCTCGAAGCCTTCGAAAGTGCCGCTCTCGTTCTTGAATTCGAAGGGCGGGTTGGTCGGGTAGGCGCCGACATTGAGCACATCCGCGGCATAAGCGGTGGCGGGGCCGGCGGCGATGCCGATGGCGGCGGCGAGAAGAAGCAATTTGCGACGCGTGAAGCTCATTTTTGTTCCCTCTGTTGTTGATCGGGCGGGTTGCTCCCGCACGGTTTTTTGCCGCCCCGCTTCACGCAGGGCGTCAATTCATGGCAGCGACCATGCGGTCACGGTTGGCGATGTTGTGTGTTGCAGACCGCGAATCCGCGCGCACGTCATCGAAGGCATGGCGCGTGTTGGATGATGACTGGGGCAGTATGAACGACAAGAACTGAGACTCCCACCCGGAGCACCCACGATGGACTGGCCGGCACGATGGACTGGTCTGCTCGATGGACTGGCCGGCAAGCCCGTCCGGCACGGCAATCGCCATCGACTCCGGAATGCTTATCCAAAGTGCGGCGCTTTTCAAGGCGAAAGTTTTAAGCTTAAAAAGCTGCGATGTCCGTTGCGTGGTGGACACGGTGCGGCCCGCTGGAACCGATACCCGCGAGCGATGGTGACGCCAAGCTATTTCAGGCTTGAAATATTTCCGCGCGGGCCTAGCGTGCGATCTTCGCCGGGAGGTCGCGACGTGAACAAACCACACCCTTTGCACGGCTCGAACAGACTGAAGCTTGGCGTCTTTTCGACCAATGCCGATGGCGGGCTTGCCATCACCGATGTGCCGGAGCGCTGGGCGGCGAGCTGGCAGGACAATGTGACCGCAGCCCAGATCGCCGACCGCGCCGGGCTGGAGTTCATGCTGCCGATCGCGCGTTGGCGCGGCTTCGGCGGCCGCAACAAGGTGCGCGAATGGTCGTTCGAGACCTTCACCTGGGCGGCGGCACTCGCCATGGCCACCGAGCAGATCGGCCTGTTCATGACCGTGCATGTGCCGCTGGTGCATCCGCTCTATGCCGCCAAGGCGCTGGCGACGGTCGACCATATCAGCCAGGGACGCGCGGGCTTGAACATCGTCTGCGGCTGGAACCCGAAGGAATTCGGCATGTTCGGCACGCCTTTGGTCGAGAAGGGCTACGATCAGGCGGCCGAATGGATCGAAATCCTGGAAAAGCTTTATGCGTCGGCCGAGCCGCTCGATTACGAAGGCACTTATTACCGCCTCAAGGAGGCTGTCAGCCGGCCGGCCAGTCTGCAGGTTCCGCGCCCCGTGACCATGAACGCCGCCTTCGGCGGGCCGGGCCTCGATTTCGCTGCCGCCCGGTGCGATTATCTGTTCACGACATTTTCGGAAATGAGCGATGCCGGCAAGCATGTCGCCGACATCAGCGAGCGGGCCGATAAGGCAGGCCGCGATGTCGGCGTCTACACCGTGGCGCATGTCGTCTGCCGCCCGACGATGGAAGAGGCGCAGGCCTACTACACGCGCTACGCCGTCGATATGGCCGACCATGACGCCGTCGATGCCCACATGGCCGGCAAGAAGGAATTCTCGCAATCGCACGACCCGCACGCCTATGACCGCTACCGGCAGCGTTTCGCCGGCGGCGCCGGCACCTACCCGCTGATCGGAACGCCGGAAACGATCGCCGCCGACATGGTCGCAATTGCCGGGCACGGCTATCAGGGCATCGCGCTGTCCTTCGTCAACTACACGCAAGAACTGCCCTATTTCTGCGATCACGTGCTGCCGATCTTGAGGCAGGCGGGGCTTCGCGAATAATTTATTCCTGAGGCAGCCAATAATTTATTCCGGAATGACGGCGGTGGCCTGGATTTCGATCTTGGCGCGATCCTCGACCAGCGCCACCACCTGCATGGCGGCCATCGCCGGAAAATGCCGGCCGATGACCTCGCGATAGGCCTCGCCGATACCCCTGAGATTGGCAAGGTATTCGGCCTTGTCGGTGAAGTACCAGGTCATCGAGGTGATGTGCTGCGGCCCCGCGCCGGCTTCCGCCAGCACCGCGACGATGTTCTGAAGCGTTTGCCGCACCTGGCCGACGAAGTCGTCGGTTTCGAACTGGCATTGGCCGTTCCAGCCGACCTGTCCGCCAACGAAGACGAGCCGACCGCGCGCCGCGACGCCGTTGGCGTAGCCGACAGGTTTGGCCCAGCCTTCCGGCTGCAGAATCTGGTGCATTTCAGTCTCCCGATTCGTCAAAACTCGGTTCGCAATATCCATTGTCAAAACAGTCTGGTCCGTGGGCGCGACCTGCTTCAGGCCGCGCCCATCACTTGCCGCGCAATCACCACTTTCTGCACGTCGGAGGCACCCTCATAGATGCGCAGCGCGCGGATCTCGCGATACAGGCTTTCGACGATGTGGCCTTTGCGGACGCCGTCGCCGCCGTGCAGCTGCACGGCCTTGTCGATCACCTCTTGCGCCCTGTCGGTGGCAAACAGCTTGGCCATCGCCGCCTCGCGGGTGACGCGGGGCGCACCCATGTCCTTGGTCCAGGCGGCGCGGTAGACCAGCAGCGCCGCCGCATCGACATCGAGCGCCATGTCGGCGATGTGCCCCTGCACCATTTGCAATTCGGCCATCGGCGCGCCGAATAGTTTGCGCTCGGCCACGCGTTTGATGCTTTCATCCAGTGCACGGCGGGCAAAGCCGAGTGCCGCCGCACCGACGGTCGAGCGGAACACATCGAGCACCGACATGGCGATGCGGAAGCCGTCGCCTGGCTTGCCGATCAGTGCGGTGGCCGGCAGGCGGACCCGCTCGAAAGACAGCCGCGCCAGCGGATGCGGCGCGATCACTTCGAGCCGTTCGGCGATGCCAAGGCCCTTGGCGTCGCCAGGCACGAGGAAAGCGGAAAGTCCCTTGGCGCCCGGCGCCTCGCCGGTGCGGGCAAAGACGACATAGAGGTCGGCGATGCCGCCATTGGAGATCCAGGTTTTTTCGCCTGTAAGAACGTAGCTGTCGCCGTCGCGGGTCGCCGTCATTTCCGTGTTGGCGACATCTGATCCCGAGCGCGGCTCCGACAGGGCGAAGGCTGATATCGCCTTGCCGGCGCGCGTCTTCGAAAGCCATTGCCGCTGCTCCACCGTGCCGAACAGGCTGAGCGCGCCGGTGCCCAGCCCCTGCATGGCGAAGGCGAAATCGGCCAACCCGTCATGGCGGGCGAGCGTCTCGCGCGTGATGCACAAAGTGCGGACGTCGAGGGGACCCGGGTTGTCGGTGTCGAGCGCCGTTGGCTTCAGCCAGCCGTCTCGGCCGAGCTTGCTGACCAGCTCGCGGCAGGCGGCGTCGACATCATGGTGATCGACTGGGAGGTTGGTCGTGCACCATGTCTCGAGGTGCTCGGCTAGTTCGCGATGGCGGTCTTCGAAGAACGGCCAGGAGAGGAAGGAACGGTCAGGCATTGGTGGCCCCGCTATTGAGGCCTTGCGCACTACGGCGCCCCCCTCCCGCCAACGTCTCCACGCAAAGCATCATCCTCAATCCCCCTCGAACACCGGCTTTTCCTTGGCCACGAACGCCTTGTAGGCGCGTTCGAAGTCGCGGGTCTGCATGCAGATCGCTTGCGCCTGCGCTTCCGCCTCGATCGCCTGGTCGAGGCCCATCGACCATTCCTGGTTGAGCTGGGTCTTGGTGATGCCGTGCGCGAAGGTCGGGCCGGAGACGATGCGCGCCGCCATGTCGAGCGCGTCGGCTTCAAGCGCGGCGGCATCGACCAGCCGGTTGTAGAAACCCCAGCGTTCGCCTTCATCAGCCGTCATGGTGCGGCCGGTGTAGAGCAGTTCGGCGGCGCGGCCCTGGCCGATGATGCGCGGCAGGATCGCGCAGGCGCCCATGTCGCAGCCGGCGAGGCCGACGCGGGTGAACAGGAATGCGGTCTTGGCTTCCGGCGTGGCGATGCGGATGTCGGAGCTCATCGCAATGATGGCGCCGGCGCCGACCGCGACGCCGTCGACCGCCGCAATGATCGGCCTGCCGCAATTCAGCATCGCCTTGACGAAATCGCCGGTCATGCGGGTGAAGACCAGGAGCTCCTTCATGTCCATTTTGACCAGCGGGCCGATAATGTCGTGGACATCGCCGCCGGAGCAGAAATTGCCGCCATTGGAAAGGAACACCACGGCGTCGACATCGTCGGCATAGACGAGGTCGCGGAACGTGTCGCGGAGTTCCGCATAGCTGTCGAAGGTCAGCGGGTTCTTGCGCTCCGGCCGATCGAGCCGGACCTTGGCGATCCTGCCCTCGACCTCCCAGAGGAAATGCTTCGGCTTGCGCCCGGCCATTGCGGTCATTCGCGTCCCTCCCAGTTGCTGCGGAACGAGGTCAGCATGCCGGTCAGCCGGCGCGCGTCGTCCTCACTGACCTTGCCCAGCAATTCGCCGATCCAGCCTTCATGCGCCGCGGCGATCGCGGCAAAGGCCTGCGTGCCTTCCTCGGTCAGCCGCACCATCGAGGTGCGGCGGTCGCCATTGCGCCGCGCGCGGGCGACAAGTCCTTCCGAAACCAGCCGGTCGACGATGCCCGTGACATTGCCGTTAGAGACCAGCAGGAAACGCGACAGGTCGCTCATCAGCATGCCTTCCGGCGCGCGATAAAGCGCTGCCATCACGTCGAAGCGCGGCAGCGTGGTGTTGAAGTCCTTCTTCAGCCGCTCGCGCAGCTCGGCCTCGATCGTGCGCGAGGCGCGCAGCAGCCTGATCCACAGACGCAAGCGGTCCTTGCCGGGTCTCGACGGCGCGGGCAGGGGGCCGGCTACCATGTTTCGCCTCCTGAGATGGAAATCGCCTGTCCGGTGATCGATTGGGCGGCGTCGCCGCACAGCCACAGCACGGCGGCGGCAATTTCATCCGGCTGGATGAAGCGGCCTTGCGGGTTGGTCGAGGCAAGGCTCGATCGCGCTTGTTCGGCCGAGCGGCCGGTCTTTTCGATGATGCGCCGGATGGACTCTTCCAGCATTTCGGTTTCCACAAAGCCTGGGCACACCGCGTTGACGGTGACGCCGGATTTCACTGTTTCGGCGGCAAGCGCCCGCATCAGGCCGATGACGCCATGCTTGGCGGCGACGTAAGACGCGACGTAGGCGTAGCCTTTCAGGCCGGCGGTCGAGGCGATGAAAACAATTCGTCCCGTCTTCCGCGCGGCCATGCCGGCCAGCGCGGGCTTCACCGTCAGGAAGGCGCCGGTCAGATTGACGTCGAGCGTCCGCTGCCAGTCGCTGAGCGCGGTTTTGTGCGCCGGCGCGCTGCCGGCCATGCCGGCATTAGCGACGACGATGTCGAACGGGCCGCGCGCGGCTTGCGCCCTCTCGTAGAGCGCCGCCATTGCCGCCTCGTCGGTGACATCGGCGGCGATGCCAGAGATGCGGTCGTTTTCGCCGGCCACCTTGGCGAGCTCTGCTTCCCGGCGGCCGCAGATGGTGACGCCGATGCCGGCAGCAGCCAGCGCCAGCGCGATGGCCCGCCCGACGCCGGAGCCGCCGCCAGTGACCAGCGCATGCTTGCCGGGTATCGTCGCGGCGGCCGTCATACTTTCAGCCCCGCTGCGGCGTCGCGCTCGGCCAGACGGTAGAGCTGGTCGCGTCCGGGCAGATAGGGATCAGGCCATTTGACACCGCGGTCGCCGAGCGTGACGGCGGCATGCAGCGTCCAGTAGGGATCGGCGAGATGCGGCCGCGCCAGCGCCACCAGGTCGGCGCGGCCGGCCATCAGGATCGAATTGACATGGTCCGGCTCGTAGATGTTGCCGACCGCCATCGTCGCCATGCCGACCTCGTTGCGGATGCGGTCGGAAAACGGCGTCTGGAACATGCGGCCATAGACAGGCTTGGCCAGTGCCGAGGTCTGGCCTGCCGAGACATCGCAGATGTCGACGCCGGCCTCATGCAGCAGCCGCGCGATCTCGACCGCGTCGGCCGGCGTCACGCCCTCGATGCCGACCCAGTCATTGGCGGAAATGCGCATCGAGATCGGCTTCTCCGCCGGCCAGGCGGCGCGCACCGCGCGGAAGATTTCGAGGGGATAGCGCATGCGATTGTCCAGCGAACCGCCATATTCATCCGTGCGCCGGTTGGTGACCGGCGTGATGAAGGACGACAAGAGATAGCCATGCGCGGCGTGGATTTCGAGCATGTCGAAGCCGCAGCGATCGGCCATCTCGGCCGAAGCGACGAATTCGTCGCGCACGCGGTCCATGTCGGCGCGGTTCATCGCCTTCGGAACCTGATTCTGCGGCGACCACGCAACGGCCGAAGCCGCCATCACCGGCCAGTTGCCTGAGACCAACGGCACGTCAGTGCCCTCCCAGCCGAGCCGGGTCGAGCCCTTGGCGCCGGAATGGCCGATCTGGGCGCAGATCTTGGCCTCGGTCTCGGTGTGGACGAAATCGACCAGCCGCTTCCACGCCACCTCATGCTCGGGCGCGTAGAAGCCGGGACAGCCGGGCGTGATGCGCCCTTCCGGGCTGACGCAGGTCATCTCGATATAGATGAGACCGGCGCCACCCTTGGCCCGCTCGGCATAATGCGTGAAATGCCAGTCGGTCGGGCAGCCGTCGACAGCCTTGTACTGCGCCATCGGCGAAACGACGACGCGGTTCTGCAGCCTCATGTCGCGCAGCTTGAACGGCGCGAACATCGGCGCGCGGCGCAGGCTGTTGCCGCCGGCGCCCGCCTGGCGCTGGAACCATTCTTCCGCGCTTTCAAGCCATTCGGCATCGCGCAGTCGCAGATTCTCGTGGCTGATACGCTGCGAGCGGGTCAAAAGCGAATAGTTGAACTGCACCGGATCGAGGCCGAGATAGCGCTCGACCTCCTCGAACCATTCCAGCGAATTGCGCGCCGCCGATTGCAGCTTGAGCACCTCGGTGCGGCGGGCATCCTCATATCTGCGGAAGGCGGCATCCAGGTCCGGCTCAGTTTCGACATATTCGGCCAGCGCCACAGCACTTTCCAGTGCCAGCTTGGTGCCGGAGCCGATCGAGAAATGCGCCGATGCCGCTGCATCGCCCATCAGCGCGAGATTCTTGTAAGACCAGCGCTCGCACAGCACGCGCGGGAAATTGATCCAGGCCGAACCGCGGATATGGTTGGCATTCGTCATCAAGGCGTGGCCGCCGAGATGTTTTTCGAAGATCCGCTCACAAACGGCGATCGATTCCTGCTGCGACATCGCACCGAAGCCGAAGGCAGCCCAGGTCTGCTCGCTGCACTCGACGATGAAGGTCGCGGTGTCGCTGTCGAACTGGTAGGCGTGGGCCCACACCCAGCCATGCTCGGTTTTCTCGAAGATGAAGGTGAAGGCGTCGTCGAATTTCTGGTTGGTGCCGAGCCAGACGAACTTGCATTTGCGGGTGTCGATGTCGGGCTTGAAGATGTCGACGAAACTGTTGCGCGCCCTGGAGTTCAGGCCGTCGGCAGCGACGACCAGATCGTGCGTCTCCATGTAAGGCTTGGGATCGGCGATGTCGGTCTCGAACATCAGCTTGACGCCGAGTTCACGCGCCCGGCGCTGCAGCAGGACCAGCAGCCGCTTGCGGCCGATGCCGCAGAAACCGTGCCCTGACGAGACCGTGCGCACGCCGTCATGAATGACGGCGATGTCGTCCCAGTAGGCAAAGTGCTTCTTGATCCAGACGGCGCTGACCGGATCGTTTTTCGACAGATTGTCGAGCGTTTCGGCCGACAGCACGACGCCCCAGCCGAACGTGTCGTCGGCGCGGTTGCGCTCGAACACCGTCACATCGTGGGCGGCGTCCCTCAGTTTCATCGAAATGGCAAAGTAGAGGCCGGCTGGTCCGCCGCCGAGAACCGCAACCTTCATCTGTGCGATCTCCTCTTCGCTTGCTGGAGTTCAGTATCGCGCCGGCGATAAGATATTTCAAGCTTAAAGTTTCATATCAGAACGATCGTCCTGACATGGCGAAAGCGCGCCTGCGTGTCATCGCGCAAGCGCGCTGCCGATCACTTTTCCGGGCTCTTCGGGCTCCACAACACCGTCTCGGCGCCCTTCTCATAGGCCATCCCGTCGGGATAGCTGATCGCTTCCAGTTGCAGCCCCCAGGGCGCCTGGAAATAGAGGATGGTCTGGCCGGCGGCGGGTCCTTCCTTGACCGGCAATGGTCCCAAGCGTGTCTTGACGCCCTTGCCGTCGAGATAGGCTTTGGCAGCGGCGACGTCGTCGACATAGAAGGCGATGTGGAAGCCGCCGATGTCGCTGTTCTTTGGCGTCAGGTCCTTCTGGTCCGGTGCTGTGTATTTGAACAGCTCGATGTTCGAGCCGTAGCCACAACGCACCATGGTGACCTCTTCGA
>NZ_RZRW01000850.1:0-1785 GCF_003998745.1 Mesorhizobium sp. M7A.F.Ca.US.014.04.1.1
GCTGACGGCCGCTGTCGGCGAGCCGAGTCCGCCGGGATTCACCTGTTCCACACCGCTTATCCCGCCGCTACCTCCAGTCTTTTCGAGGCTTCGGCGACCCGCATCCGACCGTCCAGAAGTCCGTTGGCCAAAAGATACCGGATGTGGCCGATACGCTGGAAGCGCGGCCCCTCGAATTCGTCGAGAGTGACATTCGACTTTCGGTAGGCATGATAGAGCTGCTCGGCCCCTTTGCGCGCATCCCATTGCGGCTTGAAGGCAGGAAGGGCAAGCGCGATCTTGTCGAAGTTAACGCGATAGGAGCGCTTGTCGGGTCCGGCATCGGACGCGAACTCAAGCCGGCAGCCCGGCACGACCTCGGCGACAATCTCGGCGATGTCGCGGATCCTGTAGTTGTGGCCCGTCTGCCCCACATTGAAGGCCTCGTTGTGAATGGTCTCGCGGGGCGCTTCCAGCCCGGCAATGAACGCCCTGGAAATGTCCTCGATATGGACGATCGGCCGCCACGGCGTTCCATCGGATTTCAGCAGGATGACGCCCATGGTGACCGCCCAGGCCACGAGATTGTTCAGCACGATGTCGAAGCGGAGCCGGGGAGAGAGGCCATAGGCCGTGGCGGGACGGAAATAGGTGGGAGAGAAGCTGCTGTCGGCCAGTTCAGAAATGTCCCGTTCGGAAAGCACCTTGGACCAGCCGTAGGGCGTGACCGGCTTCAGTTCGCCCGTTTCGTCCACCATCCCGTCGCCGGCCTGTCCGTAATTGCTGCATGATGAGGCGAACAGGAAGCGCGACACGCCGGCGTCCTTGGCCGCCTTCGCGAAGCGGACGCTGCCCTTGTGGTTGATTTCGTAAGTGATGTCCGGATCAAGGTCGGACAGCGGATCATTGGAAAGAGCCGCCAGGTGGATGACGGCATCGACCCCTTCGAGGTCGCGCGCATCTACGTCCCTGACGTCTTTTTGGATTGAAGCAATTGAAGCCCGCTGGCCCCCTGCTGTAAAGGTGCAGCGCCGGTAGAGATCGCTGTCATAGCCCGTCACTGAGTGCCCTGCACGCAACAGCATCGGCACCATCACCGAGCCGATATAGCCTTGATGGCCGGTTACCATGACTTTCATCGCGCACCTCTCAAGCCGATAGTGATCGCCAGAAGGCTACTTGGGCTGAAAACAGTGAGGGAGAACGCCAATAGGCGATCAGGATGCCCTGTTGGACGAAGCCTTTGCCGCCAGTGCACCTTTCGGGTGGTCCGAGCCTAATCCTTTCGGAGGATTTTCTTCTGATCACCGTCGCTGATGCTTCCATCGGCCTCGTCATCAGCATTCCCGATCCGAGACTCAATTAGCGCTTGTTGGTTCGATTTCACCCAGGCCCCGCGACCGCGGATGTTTCGCGCATCGCGGCGTGTCCGGTGTTGAACTCCGCCGACGTGGCGATTCCGAAGGCCACGGCCTCACGCGTCATTGAGCCTTGACGCAGTTGATAGGTATAGGTTTCAAGCCCGTTGCCGTCCGCGGACCGGTTCAGAAGCAACAGATATAGAAACCCGACATAGGCGCGGTCTGTCAGGCCGATCGTGGCATATCTGGTTTCGAATTCGTGCGAGCGCATCATTTCCATGATCATGTCGGGGAGTTTGGTCGCTCCGTCTTCAAGTGCCGCCGACCACTGATTGACGCTGGCCGTGTCGCCCTTGCGGCCAAGAATGAGGCAGTAGACGAAACTTGCCTGCCGCGCCGGTAGGGACTGGTCCGCAGCCGCGGCCTCGGGGTCGCAGTCCCGATG
>NZ_RZRW01000851.1:0-1783 GCF_003998745.1 Mesorhizobium sp. M7A.F.Ca.US.014.04.1.1
GACGGCCTCCGCCGTCGCCGCCGGGGGGGCCGCCGCCTCTACGGCGCCGCTCACCCCCGCCTACCGGGCCGACGAGCTCGATTTCTACCTGACCGACATCGGCGCCAAGGCGATCCTCGTCGCGGAGGGTGAGACCGGCCCCGCGGTGACGGTGGCCGAACGCCTCGGCATCGGCGTGCTGCGGCTCGTCGTGCAGCCCGGCACACCGGCCGGCAGTTTTGCTATCGAGGGCGCGGCGATCGGACCGAAGGCCGCGCCCGACATGGCGCAAGACAGCGACATTGCGCTGCTGCTGCATACCTCCGGCACGACATCGCGTCCAAAACTGGTGCCGCTCAGCCATGCCAACATCGCGGCCTCGGCAGCTCATATCGGCGGCACGCTTGGCCTGACGGCCGATGACCGTTGCCTCAATATCATGCCGCTGTTCCACATTCACGGCCTGATCGCGGCCGTGCTGTCGTCGCTGGCTGCCGGCGGCAGCATCTACTGCACGCCGGGTTTCAACGCGCTGCGCTTCTTCCAGTGGCTGAGCGAGGCGCAGCCGAGCTGGTACACGGCGGTGCCGACCATGCATCAGGCGATCCTGGCCCGCGCGGCACGCAACACCGAGGCGCTGGCGGCGGCGCGCCTGCGCTTCATCCGCTCGTCCTCGGCGTCGCTGCCGGCGCAGGTAATGACTGAGCTGGAAGCGACCTTCGGCTGCCCAGTGATCGAATCCTACGGGATGACCGAGGCGGCTCACCAGATGGCCTCGAACCGGCTGCCGCCGGGCCAGCGCAAGCCCGGCAGCGTTGGTGCCTCCGCCGGGCCGGAGGTGGCTGTGATGGCGCCCGACGGGCGGCTGCTCGATGCAGGCGAGTCCGGCGAGATCGTCATCCGCGGGCCCAATGTCACGACGGGCTACGAAAAGAACCCGGATGCCAACGCCACGGCTTTCGCGCATGGCTGGTTCCACACCGGCGACCAGGGCGTGCTGGACGGGGACGGCTATCTCAGGGTCACCGGTCGGCTCAAGGAGATCATCAATCGCGGCGGCGAAAAGATCTCGCCACTCGAGGTCGACGATGTGCTGATGGACCATCCGGCGGTGGCACAGGTCGTCACCTTCGCCATGCCGCATGACAAGCTTGGCGAGGAGGTGGCGGCGGCGGTTGTGCTGCGCGAAGGCATCAGCGCCGCTGAGAGCGACATCCGCACCTATGCCGCGACGCGGCTTGCCGACTTCAAAGTGCCGCGCAAGATCCTGATCCTGGACGAGATCCCCAAGGGCGCGACCGGCAAATTGCAGCGCATCGGCCTTGCCGCCAAACTCGGGCTTTGACGATGAAGATCACCATCTTCGGCGCCGGTGCGATCGGCGGCTATCTCGCTGCCAAGCTTGCCGCCGCCGGCCGCACCGATCTCTCGATCGTCGCGCGCGGCGCCCATCTGGAAGCGATCAAGGCAGATGGCCTGCGCCTGATCGAGGATGGCCAGGAGACGTCCGTCCCCGTCCGGGCCGCCGCCAAGGCCGAGGAACTTGGCGTGCAGGATTATGTCGTGCTGGCGCTGAAGGCCCATTCCCTCACCCCGGCGCTCGACCAGATCGCACCGCTGCTTGGGGACCACACATCAGTCGTCACCATGCAGAACGGCGTGCCGTGGTGGTATTTCCACGGCGTCGGCGGGCCGCTCGAAGGCACCAGGCTGAACGCGGTCGATCCCGGCGGCGCGATCTGGCAGCGGATTGGACCGGACCGCGTCATCGGCTCGGTCGTCTATCCCCCGGTCGGGGTCGATG
>NZ_RZRW01000852.1:0-1782 GCF_003998745.1 Mesorhizobium sp. M7A.F.Ca.US.014.04.1.1
CGCTCGACATAGACGGCGCGCGACAGCTTGGCCGTAGCCTCCAGCGCCCGCCTGATCTTGGGCAGGTTGCGGCCGACCTTCATTATGACGGCGGCATCGGTGTCGGCCAGCCGGCGGGTCAGCTCGAACTCGCTCATCGTGCCCGGCAGCACGGTGAGCACGTCGTCGCCCTGGACGATCGGAATACCGGTCTGCGACCAGCAGCCGGACATGGCGGTGACGCCGGGGATGACTTCGGTCGGAAAACGATGGGCGAGGCGCACATGCAGATGCATGTAAGAGCCGTAGAACAGCGGGTCGCCCTCCGACAGCACCGCAACCATTCTGCCGGCTTCGAGGTGCTCGGCGACCTTTTCGGCCGACTCCTCGTAGAAAGCCGTGATCTGCGAGCGGTAGTCGTCGTGGTCCCTGGCGATTTCGGTTGTGACGGGATAGAGCAGCGGCAATTCCGTCATTTCGGGCCGGAACTGCGCTTCGACGATGGCGCGGGCGTTGCTGTTGTTGCCGCGCTTGGCGAAATAGGCCACGACATCGGCCTCGGCCAGGATGCGGGCGGCTTTTAGGGTCAGCAGTTCGGGGTCGCCAGGACCGGTGCCGACGCCAACGAGGCGGCCTTTGAGAAAGGCGTTCACAGGCCAGGCCTCGCCAATGAATTGAGCGCGGCGGCGGTCATGGCACTGCCGCCAAGCCGGCCACGCACGATGGCGTAGGGAACGCCGTAGGAATTCTCGGCCAGCGCATCCTTGGATTCGGCCGCACCGACGAAGCCGACCGGCATGCCGATGATGGCCGCCGGCTTCGGTGCGCCATCGCGCAGTTTTTCCAGGAGATAGAATAGCGCGGTCGGCGCATTGCCGATGGCAACCACAGAGCCGGCCATGCGCTCGCCCCAGAGGTCGATGGCGGCCGCCGAACGGGTGTTGCCGATTTGCCTGGCAATTTCGTGCGTACGCGGGTCGCGCAAGGTGCAGATCACCTCGTTGCCCGCCGGCAGCCTGGCGCGGGTGACGCCATGCGAGACCATTTCCGCGTCGCAGAAGATCGGCGCGCCGGCCGCCAAAGCGGTGCGGGCGGCGGCAACGAAATCCTTGGAGAACACAAAATGATTTGAAGCTTCGACCTGGCCGCAGGCATGGATCATGCGAATGGCGACATCGGCCTCAGCTTCGGAGAAGCGCGACAGATCGGCCTCGGCGCGGATGATGGCGAAGGAGCGCTCGTAGATCGCCGTGCCGTCATGGATGTAGTCGTAGGCGGCCATGCTCATTTCCGTTTTTCAGTTTGGGCCTGTCGGTAGGCCTCGGCGATACCGGCCGGCCCGAGCCTTGTCAGGCAAGCGGCGGCGGTTTCACCTTGATATCGTGTGCTGCGGATCATCGCCGCGACGCGGCCGATGCCGCGCGCGGCGTCATAGCCCGGCCTGTAGCCGGCAGGAAGGGCCTTTGCCGTCGCGTTCACGACAAGTCCGGCTCCATTTTCGCCGCCGACGATCGTCAGCGCTGCCGGACCGGGGTGGGCGCAGCCTTTGGCACAGCCGGAAATGTGAAGGGTGAAGTCGAGGATGTCGGCTGTTTCAGCGGCGATCGTCTCGGCGATGTCGCGTGTGGCGATGCGGCCGGAGGCGCAGGCCGGCATGCCCGGGCAAGCGGCAATGCGCGTGCGCGGGTCGGCGGGGGCGGTGACGAAGCCGAGGATGGCGGCGGTGTGTTGGAGCGGGGGGGTGGCGGCGGGTGGTTTCCCGGGGGAGAGCAAGGCACGACCGGGGGGGGGGCGGGTTTTGGT
>NZ_RZRW01000853.1:0-1777 GCF_003998745.1 Mesorhizobium sp. M7A.F.Ca.US.014.04.1.1
GAGTTATCCGATGAATGCGACCAAAGAGTTTTTTGAAAGCTGGCTGCAGGAGAATGTCGGCACTCTTGCCGGCCAAGAGGAAGTGAGCTTCGCCGTGCTGGCTCAGCAATTCGAGCAGGATGCCGAAGCGGCCGGTTATGGTCGCGAGGTGCGTGAGGACGAGCTCGGAAACATTGAAGATGCGATCGAGCAAGCGCTCAAGAAAGCGCGAACTGGCGTGCATGGTGACGCCGCTGGCGAACCCAGCGATGTGGCAGCCCTCATGGATGCGCTGGAGGTCGAAGATGCCAAAAGCGGGCCGTAGGCCATACCAGATCAGCTCTTTTCGTTTGTCGAAGTTGCCGGGGTAGCCCCATGGAGCAGTTTCGCAAGGACATGGCCGCCTTGGCAGAGCCGGCTTTCTGGGTGACGATAGGTTTGCTTCTGGTCCCTTATGCGCTTGGAACGGTGCTGCTCGTTTGGACCTGCGGCTGCCTGTAAGGTGCTACTGACACACCCCGGTGGTGGTTCAACGGCCCTAACGCCATACAATACGGAGCTAATGCGCTCGCGGGGGGATCCTGCGCTGCAGCAATGTCCGAACGATCTCGTCGCCAGGAAGTTCATCGTCGACACCAAGCTCCTTTGCTGCCGGTAATCGCACCGCCGCGGCTGACAGCTTTTGCGAGAGGGGAGAGGGCCGCCGTGTGCAGGCGCCGACGCTATCTGCGCTCTCAAAGTTCCAGCTACGGCCCCCTGTCACGGTTCCCCGATCACGCGCCTGAAGCGCGTTTCCTTGCCTCGAAAATAGCCCAGCAGCTGGCGCGTTGCCTTGGAACACTTGTGTCATATCGAAGTTCGGCCCGCATAGGAGAACCGAGATGGCCATCCCACAAGCGGACAACGACAACCACCTGCGCATGAAGCCGGCTCATCGAGGCAAAATCTCGCCCAAGGGGGCGATACACCAGGTTAGAGCACGACCCAGGTACAAAATGGCTCTGCGGGCGACAAGAATTAAGGCGAGGCGCTGAGATGCCGCGGACCAATAATGACGCTCGCAACGAGAAGACCACATCAGCTGCAGCAATCATTGTCGACAAGGAACGTGCTGAGCGCGCCGCCAAGACGGCGCGGTTGAAGGAAGCGCGCCTCGCACAGGCCATCACGCCGTCTCCCATAGAACGCAAGCAGCGTGTCACCAAAAAGGTTCGCAGGATTTTTGTTGCTGGCTAGGAGGTGTCCGTGACGCGCAATCATGACAAGGAAAGATACGACCGCGCCAAACGCATCAGCCAAGAGACGCTGGACGCTGAACGCGCACAACGCGCCGAGAAGACGGCGCGGCTGAGACAAGCAAGGCTTGCACAGCGTCCGGTGGAGTCGTCGCCGGCGCAGCCGCAAACTCGCCGCAAACCCATCCAGGCTCTCAAAAAGAGAAGCCGTAAGGTGATCGAAGTCTTTTAGGCTCTCCACATCCGTGCGGAACACTGGGAGAGTCCAGCGGCGAGCGCGGCTGGGAGGGAGGGCTTCCGCGACCTGATCCAGCAAGGCTGCGAAATACCTGGCGAGCAATCGCGGGGACTTTGGATCTCCGCCTCCTCGCCATTATCAGAGCTGGGAGCGAAACCTGCTCGCAAAGTAGTCGGTGACCTTTTCGCTTAGCGGACGCGCTTGCCATTCTTCCAGACTGACCTGCCTTGATCGCTTCAGGTCCTCGTTGAAAACGTCTATTTGCGTCCGCGCGAATTCCAATCCGTAGACGTTCAGACTGGCCTCATCGTTGAGGCGCAAGGAT
>NZ_RZRW01000854.1:0-1776 GCF_003998745.1 Mesorhizobium sp. M7A.F.Ca.US.014.04.1.1
GCCGAATGGGTGCTGGCGAAATTCTTCGCCATCGACTTTTCGCTGCCGGCCTTTCCCAATGGCGCCGGCCCGGTGACGGTGCGGATGGCTGCGATCAGCCTCTTCTCCTCGCCGGGCCAGGCGGCGAGTTGCACGATCGAGCCCGGCCTCGTCTCGGTCAGGATGATCTCGACGCCATGCTCGAAATTGCCGTGCGAGCCGACGTGAAATTCCGGCTCAAGCGGGGATTGGTGCTCAACCATGCATGCGGCTCCCGTCCGGATCGAAGAAGTGGTTGGAGACGATCTCGACCGGTCCGAACCGGTTGCGCAAGGGATCGGAGACGTGGGCGCGCGTGCCGTGCCGTGCCTTGCCGCCCTCGACCAGCGCCAGCGCGATATGTCTGCCGAGCGCCGGCGAATAGCAGCAGGCGGTGATATGGCCGATGGAGTCGTGCGGATTGGCTTCGTCAACCTCCTCGACGATGTGGGCGCCACCGTTGAGCGGCCGGTTATCGAGAGCGATCAGGCCGACCAGTTCGAGGCGGTCCGATGCGATCAAGCCTTCGCGGTCCATCATCGCCGAGCCGATGAACGGCTTCTTCTTCGACAGCATCCAGTCGAGATGCAGGTCGCGCGCCGTGGTGCGGCCGTCGATCTCGGCGCCGGTGACATGGCCCTTTTCGATGCGCATGGTGCCCAATGCCTCAAGACCGTAGGTGACCAGCCCGAACGGCTTGCCGGCTTCGACAAGCGCTTTCCAGACATGGGTGCCATGGCCGGCGCCGGAATAGACCTCGAAGGCCATTTCACCGGAGAAGGACAGCCGGCAGATCATCACCGGCACGCCTGATATTTCGCCGCGCACGATGCCCATGAAGGGCAAGGTGGCGTTGTCGACCGACGTGCCGGTGACACAGGCGGCGAGGATCTGCCTGGCCTTCGGGCCGCCGATCGCGGCACCTGCCCATTCGTCTGTCACCGAGGTGACGTGGACTTTCAGCTCCGGCCAGATCACGTCGAGGAAATATTCCAGATGCTGCATCACCTTGCCGGCGTTGGCCGTGGTGGTGGTCATCAGAAAATCCTGCTCGCCGAGCCGCCAGGTGGTGCCATCGTCGAAGGCGAGGCCGTCCTCGCGCAGCATCAGCCCGTAGCGGGCCTTGCCGACGGCCAGCGTCGAAAACATGTTGGTGTAGACGCGGTCGAGGAATGCGGCGGCATCAGGGCCTTGCACCGCGATCTTACCCAGTGTCGAGACATCGACGATGCCGGCGCTTTCGCGCGTCGCCTTGGCTTCGCGCACATAGGCCTGCTCGACCGTTTCGCCTGAAAGCCCATAGATCATCGGCCGGTACCAGAGGCCGGCGGAATACATCGTCGCGCCATTGGCCAGATGCCAGTCATGCATCGGCGTCAATCGTTCTGGCTTCAGGTCGCCAAAACGCTCGGCAGCCAGCGAGCCGATCGACACCGGAGCAAAGGGCGGCCGGAAGCGTGTCGTGCCGACCTCGGGGATCGGCTTGCCCAGCGCCTCGGCCATGATGGCAAGGCCAGGCACGTTGGAGCTCTTGCCCTGGTCGGTCGCCATGCCGAGCGTGGTGTAGCGCTTGAGATGCTCGACCGAGACAAAGCCTTCCCGGTGAGCCAGCCGCACGTCCTCGGCCGTTACGTCATGCTGGAAATCGACAAAGCTCTTGCCCGTGGCCCTGATCTCGAACACCGGGGCGGGGTCGGGATCGCCAGGCACTGCTTCGACGGTCGGCAGCATGGACGGTGTGCTCTGCCCGCATGCGGC
>NZ_RZRW01000855.1:0-1775 GCF_003998745.1 Mesorhizobium sp. M7A.F.Ca.US.014.04.1.1
TGGTGAAGAGCTCGGAAGGTTGGTCGTTGGCACGACGCCTGGTGTCGAGCGCCCAGATCAGGCTGCCAAGGACCGCGATGCTGGCAACCCCTCCCAAGCCGATGAGCACCTTGCGCGAAAGCCGCGCCACCTTGGCAGGTTCGGGCCGCAGACGCAGTTCAGCGCGGATGTCCCGGTTCAAGCCATTCGTTGGGTCGCTCATCTGAACAATCCTGCGCTATGCCGGGGCCGGCTCCCATCGGTGCGCACGATGCGGACGCGCCTCTCGCTCGTCTTGCCGCCGAGTCTTAGTTCGGCAGCGGCAAAGAGGCGGTCGACGACGTAGTAATTCTGCCGGGCGCGGTAGTTGACCAGCTCGGAGCCCCCTGACGGGCCGATGACGAAGAGCGGCGGCATCTCGCCCTGGCCAATGCCAGACGGAAACTCGATGTAGACCTTCGCGCCATCGTCGAAGGCGCGCAGCGGCCTCCAGGGTGCGGCGTCACCCTCGATGCGATAGCGGAAATTGAGTTTCTGGATGTCGACGCCGGCAGCGACTGGCTGTGCTGCGGACGCCTGTGCGTTCTGGCGCCGCAGCGCGATCAACTCATCCTGCGGATACTGCCATGATACCGAGGCCATATAGGTCTTTTCGGTCGATCGCAGCTCGAGATGATAGGTGCGACGGTCGCTGTTGATGACAAGGTTGGTCTGGAGGTCGGGGCGCGTCGGCTTGATGAGAATATGGACCTGTTGCCGTTCCCCTGCCCCACTCTGGGTATCGCCAATGATCCAGCGCACGGTGTCGCCGGCGGCAACGGGGCCCGAGCCGACCAGCTGCTCTCCCGGCTGCAGGGCGATGTCGGTGACCTGTCCGGGTGCGGCATAGATCTGATAGAGCGCGCCTTCGCTCCAGGGATAGAGCTGGATGGCGTTGATAAAGCCGTTGCGGACGGGCTGCATTCGTGCCGCCTCATTGGCCTGACTGATCCGCTGTTTAGGGTCGGTCAGTTCTGCCTTCGCCTTTCCGGTGTCGACTGGTTTCAACTGGCCGGGAAGCGGAAGAGGTTTCGGCAGTTCCACCACCTTAATCGGACCAGGTGGATCGATCTTCTTCACGGCAGGCATAGCAGCATCGTCATATTGGACCTCCGGCGGAATGTATTTTTTGGAGGCGCAGCCGGCGAGCGCCGTCGCAGATAGCAATGCCACGGCCAGAAGATGGGCCTTTGGGATGTTGCGGGCAGTCTGCCTCGTCGTATCGCGGGTTCGTGCCGCACCCATCATGAAAGCTCCTTCGACCAGTTGATGGCATTGATGTAGACGCCGAGTGGATTGGCCTTCAGCCGGTCGGCATCGCGGGGTGGCTGGATGATGATTGTGAGGATGGCAGTCCAACGCTCGGTGCTGGTCAGACTGCCGTTCTCATAGCGGCGTTCGATCCAGGCGACGCGGAACGAATCCTGCGAGGCGCGGATGACGCTGGAGACCTCGATTGCGATCTGGACTTTGCCGACCTTGGCGAAGGGATCGTTCACCCGGGCGTAATCGTTGAGAGATACAGCGCCGCGGTCGGTGGTGTAGTCATAGGCGCGCAACCAGTTCTGGCGGACAATGACCGGATCGTCCGGCACGCTTCTAATCTGCTCGATGAACCGAGCGAGATGCCATGCGATCTGCGGATCGGTCGGCCGATAGTCGGCAACAGCTGGAGCGACCGCCTGGGCCTCGCCAAGTTTATCGACCTGAACGATCCAGGGAACCACGGTTCCGCGTGTGGATTGCCAGACCAGTGC
>NZ_RZRW01000856.1:0-1774 GCF_003998745.1 Mesorhizobium sp. M7A.F.Ca.US.014.04.1.1
CGACCGCTGGCCGCTGCCCTTGAAGCTCTCCTTCTTCTAATATCCCGCGCCGACCAGGCAAGAGGCGCGCGCGCCTCTTGCCTGGTCAGCGCGTGATATTCGAAGAAGGAGCGCTTCAACGGCAGCGGCCAGCTGTCGCCGACCAGGCGGACATAGGGCAGGGCCTGCTTGACCACGGCCGCACCGCTGGCGCCCTCGACGATGAACACCAGGTTGAGATTGCCGTCGCCGACCTCGCGGACCTTCCAGGCGCCGGTGTCCTTGCCGATCTTCGCGCACAGCGCCTCGTTGCCGCCAAGGCGTGCAGCCAGGGTTTCGACCGATAGGGCTTCGAACGGCAATTCTTCAGTCATCGTTATCCTCCCGCATATGCGCTTCCAACATAACGGAGGCGTGGCGGCCGGGCCAAGCTAGGAAGCGATCTGGCAATTGTCAATCGTGTTGACAATTGCCGATACAGCCCATAGCGTCATGTCAGGGAGGAACGCATGGTCGGCAATGCCGTGTTCCGCGTAGAGGGACTGAGGAAATCCTTTGGCCATAACGAGGTGCTTGGCGGCGTCTCGCTGGAACTGCATGCCGGTGAAGTGACCGTGCTGATGGGCGCCAACGGCGCCGGCAAATCCACCCTCGTCAAGATCATCTCTGGTGTCTACGAACGCGGCGGCGGGACGATGGCGCTCGCCGACCAGGATTTCGCGCCGAAAACCCCGGCCGAGGCGATCCGCGCCGGCGTCGTCACCGTGCATCAGAACATCAACGACGGTGTCGTCGCCGATCTCGACGTCGCCACCAACCTGACGCTGGACCGGCTGAGCGGCAGCGGTGCGCCGACCCTGTTCAATCCAATGCGCGTGCGGCGAGAGGCCAAGACGGTTGCCGACCGCATGGGGCTGGCCATCGATTTGAAGGCGCGGGTGAGTGATCTTTCGCTGGCCGATCGTCAGATGGTGGCGATTGCCCGCGCGCTGGCGCACAAGCCGAAAGTGCTGATCCTCGACGAGCCGACCTCATCGCTCTCCAGCGCCGAGGCTGATCGGCTGTTTGCCCTGATCGACAGGCTGCGCGAGCAAGGCGTGGCCATCCTCTACATCTCGCACCGTATGTCGGACATAAGGCGGCTGGCCGACCGCATCGTATCCATGCGGGACGGGATCATCTCAGGCATTTTCGACAAGAAACCGCTCGACTATGAAGGCGCGGTCAACGCCATGCTCGGCCGCAAGATCCATCTCGACCGGATTGTTGTCAGGGATTCGGCCAATGCCGTCTTCAAGATAGACGGTCTGCGCATCGCACAAGGCGCACGGCCGATCTCGCTGACGCTCGGCGACGGTGAGGTCGTTGCCATCACCGGCCTCGTCGGCGTCGGCAAGACGGCGCTTGCCGAGACGCTGTTTGGCGTGCGCCAGCCGCTGGCCGGCACAATGACGCTGAACGGCAGGCCTTATGCGCCTGAAACAGCCGGCGAGGCGATCGCCGCCGGCGTGTTCCTCGTTGCCAAGGACCGCGGCGAGAACGGCATCGTCGGCGGCTTCAACATCCAGGAAAATATCAGCCTGCCGTTTCACAAGCGCATGTCACGTTTCGCTGTTCTCAAGCGCCGTCTGGAACGCGCCACGGCGCGCCGGCAGATCGAGGAGCTGGGCATCGTCTGCCGCTCCGAGAAGGACGAGATGTCGGAGCTCTCCGGCGGCAACCAGCAGAAGGTGATGGGCGCCCGCTGGAGGGCCCAGAATGGGAGATTTTTCATTCGGGACGAGCCGTTTCAGGG
>NZ_RZRW01000857.1:0-1773 GCF_003998745.1 Mesorhizobium sp. M7A.F.Ca.US.014.04.1.1
GTATTGGTCAGCGCCTTCATGTCGTCGATGGCACGTTTGCAGAAGCCGCAATTATAGTCGTAGAACTCGACGATGGTGACCTTGCCGGTCGGATTGCCGACGACGCCGTCGAAGGCGGAGTTGAAAATCTGGTCCTTGGCATCCTTGATCACGCCGAGATGAGCGATGCGCTGCTCTTCCTTCTGCTTGGCCTCAAGCGCGTCCTGGACCTCCAGAAGAACTTCCGGGTTTTTCAACAAATAGTCGCGGATGATGCCTTCGACCTCGGTGCGGTCGATCTTGGTATCGGCCGCCGCCGTCTCGACCGGCTGTGCGGTCCCGGCCTTGGCGATCTGCGGGTTTCCGGCAACGAATCCGAAAGCCAGCATGGCCAGAGCGACCGCAACCCCCGTGGTGCCCAGCAGCAGTGCCTTTTTCATCGTTCCTGTTCCTTCTGCCTGTTTTCCGGTCTGGCTATGTCGTGGCGCGGGGCCGGAAGGTTCACTTGATCTTGGTTGATGGCTTGTAGTTTATGATATCCTGGGCGCGAAGCCAGCGCGGCTCGCCGCGTTTCATCTGCTGCTGCGCCCGCATGGCGAAAATCTTCGCATCCTTGTAGTTGCCGGAATAGAAATGGCTTTCAGCGGTGGCAAGTTCAGCGCCAGGTATGTCGCCCAACTCGCCATAGGCCTGCGCCAGATAGCGATATCCGGCTGAATTTTCCTTGTCGCGACCGAGGCCATTGTTGATCTGCACGACGGCTTTTTTGAGGGAGTCGGGCGTGCCGACGGCCATCAGCGCCTGGCCCACGGACACTGGCAGCAGACCGGACCGAGCCGAATCGAGGCTGACCGCCTTGGCATAGGCGTCCGCGGCTTCCTTGGGTTTGTTGGCTTTCATCAGGATGTCGCCGCGCAGTTCCTGGAAGTAGGCATTCTTCGGTTGCGCTTTGATCAGTGCAGTGGTCTTGGCGAGGGCGGCGGCGATGTTGCCGAACAGGTAGGTCGACTGGGCGTCGCCGTACTGGGCGGCGAGGGTTCCTTGCATCTTTCGCATCAGCCGGGACGCGGCCGCCTGGCCTTCCATGTAAACGGCGATCTTCACCCGCATCATGTCATGGCGCTGCTGCAGCGCGGGCGGGTCCGGCCTGTCGACATTGGGGTCCTGTTTCACCAGCACTTCGAGATTGGCGATGCGGTCCTGCGGCATCGGATGGCTGATCCGATACGGATCGACCTGGGCGCCCGAAAGCGAAAGTGCGGTCTGGAAGCGGCGGAATGTCTTCAGCATGCCCATGCCGGACTGGCCGGTGGCGTTGAGATAGGTGATCGCCGAGCGGTCGGCCGTCATCTCCTCGGTGCGCTGATAGGCGAGGATGCTGCGCTGTGCCATTTCGCCGCCGCCGGCAGCCACGCCCATGCCGGCGCCGGCGAGACCGCGGCTGCTGGTTGTGGCACCGGCGACAATGGCGCCGGCGCCAAGCAATGTCGCGATGACGGCCATCGTCTTGGCTCGTTCGAGCTGGTCGCGCAGCTTCTGCTGGTGGCCGCCGGCAATATGACCGGCTTCGTGCGCGATGACGCCGATGATCTCGTTGGGCGTTTCAGCCGTCATCAGCGCGCCGGTGTTGATGAACAGCCGACGCCCGGTGACGAAGGCGTTGAAACTCTGGTCGTTGACCAGGACGATGTCGATGCCGTCATTCGCCAGGCCGGCCGCCCTGAAGATCGGCCGCGCGTAATCGCGCACCAGCGCCTCGATCTCGGCGTCGCGCACCACCGCCACGTTCTGGGC
>NZ_RZRW01000858.1:0-1766 GCF_003998745.1 Mesorhizobium sp. M7A.F.Ca.US.014.04.1.1
GCGCCGGAGAATGCGTGGCGCGCCGAGATTCCGCAGGTGACCGAACAGCAGGCTCCGGAGCCTGAACAGGACACGCCGGAGACGATCATCGCGGCATTGCCGGCCCGAAGCATTCCGCTGCCGGATTTCGCACCGCGGCCGAAAGCCGATGTCGGCGCGCAGCAGCCTGAGAATGTTCCCTTCGCGATGGCGGAGGCGACAGCCACCACCGAGCAGGCCGTGGCGACCGCGCATGCGCCGGCGAGCGTTCCTTTCGGCATGGCCGATGCAACGGCTTCGGCTGATGCGACCCAGGTCGCGGTCAACAACATACCGTTGCCGACATGGCGTCCCGACAATTCGCTGCCGGCCGCTCTGGCTGCGCCGCCCAGCAAGGATGTGCTGATGGCGCTGGCCGAGACGGCCGACCAAGGCAAGACCGCGACCGATGCGTTCTCGGTGCTGCCGACGGCGCGGCCCGAGATGGCCAGGCCGGACGCGGTCAAGGCCGTGCTCGACGAGGCCAATGCCCAGGTCGGTGCGGCCGATTACCAGCTTGCTTCCTTGTCCGGGTCCGAGCCGCGTTCGGCGTTCAACGATCCGGGCACCAACACCGCATCGCCGCGCGATGCTGTCGTGGCCCGCCCAGTCGGTTCCGATCCGGCCGCCGCGATCGGCGCCGGCGTCAAGACGACCCGCAAGGAATCGAGAGCCACCGCCCGCGACCTGAAGCCAGGCCCCAAGGCCATGGTGGTTGCAGCCGCACCGCAGGCCGCCCGTTGGGCCTTGACCAGCGGCGAGCAGGTCGCCACCGTTTCAAGCGCGACGACGGCGCCGGGTTACGCCTACAGCATCGTGCACACGCCGCCGAGCGAGGTCTACACCGCTGGCTTCCAGCCGAGCAGCCAGGTGGCCGATGCCAATCGCTTCACCGGCAACGCCGTCAAGTTCATGTCGGTAGCCCGCTTCCAGACCAAATGACGGCAAATCAACCGACAAAGCCGCGCCGGGCAACCAGCGCGGCTTTTTGCTGCGTGGCCGGATCCGGTCGCGCGGCCCGCCGGCTTCCGATCACACCGGCCTGACATTGCCGTGATCGTGGAACGCCTCGGGCCGTCAACGGTTTCTCCCTCGTTCGTTCAAACCCGGGGATACCCATGAAGAAGATTCTACTGGCATCGGTCATCGCGTTGGCAACCGCTTCGGCGGCCATCGCCCCTACGCAGGCCGAAACCATTGTCGTCAAGACCCACGATCACATGCACATGAAGAAGCACTGCCGGACCAAGGTTGTCACGACCTGGAAGCATCATCATAGGGTGGTCAGGGAAGTCAGGGTCTGCAACTGATCCGGCCAAGGCAGGCCTGGAAAAAACATCCGGCGGAAGCCCGGTCGACGCAAGTCGGCCGGGTTTTTCCATGCCGCCATGAAAGCCTTATTTTGTGAGCTTGCTCGCCGCGCGCGCCAAGCCTTCGATCTCGTCCCATTTGCCGGCCTTGACGAGGTCGTCGGGCGCCACCCAGGAACCGCCGACGCAGACCACGTTGGGCAGGCTTAGATAGTCAGCCGCGTTCTTGGCCGAGATGCCGCCGGTCGGGCAGAATTTCACATCGGCGAGCGGCGAGGCGAAGGCCTTCAGCGAAGCGATGCCGCCCGACTGCTCGGCCGGGAAGAATTTCAGGAAGCGCAAGCCGGCTTCGCGCGCGGCCATGATCTCGGCGGGGGTGATCGCACCGGGCAGCAGCGGAACATCGCTGGCGGCGGCGGCCGGCAGAAGCTCGCGGGT
>NZ_RZRW01000859.1:0-1756 GCF_003998745.1 Mesorhizobium sp. M7A.F.Ca.US.014.04.1.1
CCGCCCGGCCAATAAGCCCCCGCCGGCGAAAATCTTCGGCGACGGCAAGGCCATTGTCCAGCGCGCGCGCCACTTCGCCAAGGGCAAGCGTGCCGACGCCTTGCGTCACCAGCCGCGAGCCGAGATCGCTGTCGGGCGACAGTTCGTGTGCGGAAATGCGCTTGATGGCGGGATTGCCGGGCAGGTCCACCGCGTTGGCGATGAGCGTCGCCGCCGCATCGGCTTCGGCGCCGGTCCGCGCCAGAACGGTGACGGCGTCGGCAATGCCAAGCGAGAAGGAGCGGCCACGCCAACCGCTGGTGGCGACGCCGCGAACGCCATCTTCCGCGCGGATCGTGATCCGGTCGGTCATGCCGTTGCCGGTACCGGCAACCGCCAGACCCATCGACTGGCCCTTGCCGATATGGAGCGCGCAGTCGCCGCCATTGTTGACATAGGCGCGCTCGATCTTGCGACCGGCAAGCAATGCGGCGAGCATTTCGTCGGCTACCGATCCCGCGACGGCCGCCATCGGAGTTATAAAGCATTCCGCCAGGGGCATGACGGCTGCCTCCATGCGGCGCGCCGTCGGGCCGGCGAAGGTGCGCGGCGCCAGGAAAAACGCCGGCAGCCGCAATTCGGGGAGTTCCTCGACCAGCTCCACCAGGATCGTCTGGAACCGCGCTATGGCCTGTTCATAGGCTCGGCGGCATTCATCCGCCTCACCAAAAACCTCGACGATCAGGTCGATCGGCCCGTGGTTGAGATGCAGCCGCTTGCCGTCCTGCAGCCAATGGGCTTGCGGGCCTTGCATCACCCGGCCCCGTTCGAGCCGGCACGACGTAGCTGCGCGAGTGGCGGCCATGGATTGTTGGTTTCGGCGCCTGTGCCGCGGCGCGGATTCAGGTACTCACCGCCTTTTGCGACAATATCCTCGACGCTGCGGATCTCGGCCTCGTCCCCGCCGAGCCTGACATAGTCGTCGCGGCGCAGCGTGAATTCGATCGGCGCCACCAGCGCCGGTGTAGGCACATAGCCGAAGGCGCCTTCCGGCACCCGTGTGACATCGACCATCAGGGTGATGCCGCCGCCCGGCCAGACATAGACCGGCGCACCGCCGACCGTGACATAGGTGGTCAGGCCCTGAACCGAGCGGGTGAGATTGACCGGGTTTTCGGTGACGCCGGCGCGCAGCGAACCGCCGGCGCCGCCGATGAACAGCACCGTGCACAAAGCCGGCTCGCAATTGTCCTCGATCAGGCCGACCGATTTTTGCAGCCGTTCCGGAAACGGTTTTTGCACCGGCTTCAACTCGTCGTCGAGCTCGTAATAGGCGAATTGCTCGCCGGTGGTCGAAACCATCAGCAGCGACAGGCCCGGCCGCGCACCCTTCTTGGCGTTCCACTCGCCAAGGATCGACAGCGGGTCTGAAATGCTGGTGCCGCCCCAGCCGAGGCCTGGCTCGGACACCTTGAAATAGCGGCCCGGCGTCGAACGGCGGCCGATGATCTTTATCCCTGTGTCCTGCCAGCCCAGCACCTTGCCGGCCTGATGCTCGGAAACGACGCCGGTGATGTGGTCGTCGACCACCACCACCTCGTCGACAAGGCCGCGCCATTGCGTGGCGAACATGCCGATGGTCGCCGAGCCGCAGCCGACGCGCATGCGATGTTCCTGCTTGCCGTCGATGACAGGCGCTTTGCCGGCTTCGACTGTTATGGTGGCGCCGCCGTCGATGGCGAGTTCCACCGGCTTGCGGGTGCACAGATTGAGCAGC
>NZ_RZRW01000086.1:0-14624 GCF_003998745.1 Mesorhizobium sp. M7A.F.Ca.US.014.04.1.1
CGTCTATCCCGCGGTCGAGGTCGATGCGCCGGGGCTCATCCGCCATGTCGAGGGCAAACGCTTCTCGCTCGGCGAACCCTCGGGCGAGCGCAGCGAACGGGTCACGCTTCTGGCCGAGGAGATGGTCAAGGGCGGCTTGCAGGCGCCGGTGCGCGAAGACATCCGCAGCGAGATCTGGGTAAAACTGTGGGGCAATCTTTCGTTCAACCCGATCTCGGCGCTGACCGGCAGCACGCTTGCCGCGATCGTTGCCGACGAGGGCACCCGCACGCTCGCCCGCACCATGATGCTGGAGGCGCAGGCGATCGGCGAAAGCCTCGGCGTGCGTTTTCCCATCGCGGTCGACCGGCGCATCAAGGGCGCCGGCGATGTCGGCGAGCACAAGACCTCGATGCTGCAGGACCTGGAGCGTGGCCGGCCGATGGAGATCGACGCGCTGGTGAGCGCGGTGCAGGAACTTGGCAGGCTAACGGACAAGCCGACCCCGACCATCGATGCCGTGCTGGCGCTGGTGCGGCGGCTGGCGGTGGAACGCGGGTGTTATGGATAATGGGCTCGGGGTTGATCAGCACCGTGGCGAGGGCGCGACGATCCAGGCCTTGAAGCGCCTTGGCCTCATCTCCCAGCTTGACCAGGGTTAGCAGCATGCTGAACGCCATTCACCACGTCGCGCTCATCTGCACCGACTACGACCGGTCGCGACGGTTCTACGTCGAACTCCTCGGCCTCGATCTGATCCGGGAGGTTTATCGGGAGGAGCGGCAGTCATGGAAGGCGGATCTGCGGATCGGGTCGGCCCAACTGGAATTGTTCTCCTTCCCTGCACCGGCGACGCGGCCGTCCCACCCAGAGGCTACAGGCCTGAGACATCTGGCATTCGCGGTGGCTAATCTTGATCCCGTGATTATCCGCCTGGAAGCCGCAGGCGTTGCCGTCGAGCCAATCCGGATCGATCCATACACAGACCAACGGTTTACCTTTTTCAGGGACCCGGATGGATTGCCGCTGGAACTCTACGAAGCCCCATAAGGAACGGTTCGATTTCACGATGGGCGCTTTGTACTGACGGTCTCGGTATCGGCGGACCGCGAATCTGTGCTAAGCGCCGCCCAACTAACCAAAGGACGACACCAATGAGCGAACTGACCGTGGCCGAGGCGACCGAGAGCATCTATGCCTCGCTCCGGGCGGACAATGCCGACATCGACACACATATCGCGGCGCTTAAGGCGGCGCTGACGCGAGAGGGGATCAAACAGGCGGTGTTCGATCCGACCAAGCTGGCGCAGAACAACCGCTCGGGCCGCAAGTTGATGCAGGCTTATTTTCGGCAACGCGGCGTGAGCGTGAAGTTTTCGGACCAGTAGAACCGCGCGCGATCTCAACCGTGTGATTGGTTGGTTTCGGACGCATGTTCTCCGACGCTCCGGGCCCTCCCATTTGACCGACTCAATAACAGCGATCTGCGGCCGCAAGGGCTTCGGCACGGTGAGCTTGGTCCAGTGCGCCAATCCGTCGGACCGACGCATAGAACCTGACATAGTCGCCCGAGCACAGATCGAACAGGCGCAGAAACGCGGTCACCCGATCGCTATAGACGGAAGTCGCGGCGAGCTTTGCATTGTTGATCGGGGAAGCGAACCAGGCATCGTATCCCCGGTATCGGCCCCAGCGCCTGTCGCGCATGTGTCGGTAGCGCATCCGCAGCCGTTCAATCGCCGCCGTCTTTGCGGCCAGTTTTTGCTCCGAGGTTCCGGCGTTGGAATAGACTTTTGCCAACTCGTCCCGTGTTTGCGACACCAGCGCAAGAAATTCAGCTTTGCGCCTCCGGGCGGCTTCGTAACGGCGCAATGCGGCGGTATCGCCAGCCGCGCGCAGCCATTTTCTCACGCCGGTCGTTTCGACGGCGACAGCGAACGACTCGTTGAATGCGGAATCGTCGTGCACGTAGACGCGCTGGTGGGCCAGTTCATGGAACACCAGCCCTGCAAGATAGGTTTTATCCTCGCTGAACATCGTGCTCAGCAGCGGGTCACTCGACCAGCCAAGCGTGGAATATGCGGTGATGCCCGTCACATAGACATCCATGCCCTGTCCTTGAAGTTCGGCAGCGGTTTCAATTGCGGACTTCCTGGAGAAATATCCCCGGTAGGGCACGCAGCCGAAAACGGGAAAACACCATGTTCGCGGCGTCAGCGAGAATGCCGGCGCGGCGAAGACGGCCCATGTCACCGAATCCCGGCCGATATCGACATAGCTGCGGTAGCTGCTGTTGTCGGGCAGCGCCAGTTCATCCGTTGCGAACTGTCGTATGGCGCTCGCCGATGCCATTCGAGCGCGCAATGCCTTCGGCGTCGAAGGGTCCTCGATCAGTTTTCCGACATCCTGGCGCGCCGTCATGATCCGCAGATGACCCTGCACGGATTGCGCGTAATAGGAAACACTGGTGCAGCCGGTCGCGCCAGACACCACGATCATAACGGCAACCAATCGAAAGAATGCGCGCATCACGATTTGCCCACAGCAGTGCTCCCGTACCGATCGGGCGATTGTCGCGATTGCCCCAGGTCCCAAGCAGCCGCATCGATTTGATCGAGGTCTATAGCTTTCTAAAGAATCCGGACAGAATATTCGGACCCACTTCGCCAGGGCGCAGTCTGATCCCGTCCTCGAAGCAGTTCAGCGTCATGCATTCGAAGCCGCTGCGTGCGAGGAATGCCACCAGCGAGTCACGATCGAAGTGGTGGAGGTGCTCGTCGGGAAGACGCATACGCCACGTCCGGAACCAGGCGTCGCCGTCGGCGCCGAGCTCGCGCCAGCGGCAATAAGGGACGGCGACGGCCAGGTAGCGGGCCTTAAGCCGGGCGAGGAAACCCAGATCCGGGATATGCTCAAGCACATCGAACATGGCGACGAGATCCCACGAGCTGGAGAGCGCCTCATCCCAATCGACGAAGCGGACGCCCTTGGGCAGCGGAAACCTGGTTATGTCGCAGCCGGCGCAGTCGGCGACCCCGGTTATTTTCGCGGCTTCGATGAATGTGCCGGTGCCATATCCAATCTCCAGCACGGACCGGGGGATCTCGCCAGTGATCCCCAGCACCCAGCCGAGTCGCTGATATCCGAGCTTGATGGTCCGGTCACTCAGGTCCTCGTAATAGGAAATGTACTGCTTGTCATACTTGATCGGTTTGGAGTCGACCTGGTGGATCACGCCAAACCCGTCCACCGCGTAGTTGTCCAACATTGGCGTGCGGCCCCCCAGGTTCCGAGTTCCTTACCGGCAGAACTAGGACGCAACCGGACAATCGAGCGGTCAGGTATTCAGCCGCCAGCTTGAACTGCTCAGTCCTTGCCCGCCCGCTTGAAAATCCGCGCATAAAATTCGCCGACGATGCCGCGCCGGAAGATCAGCACGCACACCATGAAGATGAGGCCGGTGGCGATGGTCACCGGAAAGCCGGAAGTGGCAAGCGTGTTTTCCAGGCCAATGACAAGGCTGGCGCCGATGATCGGCCCGACCATGGTGCCGATGCCGCCGAGAAGCGTCATCAGGATCACTTCGCCCGACATCTGCCAGGTGACGTCGGTGAGCGTGGCGAACTGGAAAACGATCGCCTTGAGCGAGCCGGCCAGCCCGGCCAGGGCCGCCGACATGACGAAGGCGCCCAGCTTGTAGTTGGCGACGGAATAGCCCAGCGAAATGGCGCGGTTCTCGTTCTCGCGGATCGAGCGCAGGATCATGCCGAACGGCGAGTTGACGATGCGCCAGATGGCGAAGACGCCGATCAGGAACACCGCCAGCACGAAGTAATACATGTTCAGCGAGACGTTCAGGTCGAGGACGCCAAGCAGCATGCCGCGCGGCACGCCCTGAATGCCGTCCTCGCCTTGCGTGAAGGGCGACTGCACACAGAAGAAGAAGAACATCTGCGACAGCGCCAGCGTGATCATGGCGAAATAGATGCCTTGCCGGCGAATGGCGAAAAAGCCCATGACAAGGCCGAGCAAGGCCGCACCCGCCATGCCGAGCAGAATGCCGGCTTCCGGCGGCCAGCCCCAGACCTTGACGGCATGCGCGGTGAAGTAGGCGGCGCCGCCGAAGAAGGTGGCGTGGCCGAACGATAAGAGCCCGGTATAGCCGAGCAGAAGATTGAACGCGCAGGCAAACAGCGCGAAACACAGCATCTTCATCAGGAAGATCGGATAGATCAGGAAAGGCGCTACCAGCAGCGCCAGGATGCCGAGCCCGACCAGCATCCATTCCAGCCGTGCCGAGGTTTTGGCCGATGCCTCGCGAAGCGTCAGTTCGGTCATGTCAGATGTCCCTTCCGACATGTCAAGCGTCCCTTCCGAACAGGCCAGCCGGCCGGACCAGAAGCACGATGGCCATGATGACGAAGACCACGAGATTGGAGGCCTCGGGGTAGAAGACCTTGGTCAGGCCCTCGGCGAGGCCAAGCATGTAGCCGGTGACGATCGCACCGAGGATCGATCCCATGCCGCCGACCACCACCACCGCGAAGACGACGATGATGAGGTCCGATCCCATAAGCGGGCTCACCTGATAGATCGGTGCTGCCAGAATGCCGGCAAGCCCGGCCAGCGCGGAGCCAAGGCCGTAGGTGAGGGTCAGCAGCAACGGCACGTTGACGCCGAAAGCCTGGACGAGACGGGGATTCTCGGTTGCCGCGCGCAGATAGGATCCAAGCCTGGTCTTCTCGATCAGCGCCCAGGTGCCGAAGCAGACGATCAGCGAGGCGACCACGACCCAGCCGCGATAGTTGGGCAGGAACATGAAGCCGAGATTGGTGCCGCCGGCAAGCAGCGGCGGCACGGCGTAGGGGTTTCCCGAGACGCCGTAATAATAGCGGAAGATGCCTTCGAGTACGAGCGCGAGGCCGAAGGTGAAGAGCAGCCCGTAGAGCGGATCGAGATCGTACAGCCTCGACAGCGCCAGGCGCTCGACCACGACGCCGAAGATGCCAACTATCAGCGGCACAAGGATCAAAGCGGGCCAATAGCCGATGCCGAGATGGGTGAGAAGCAGGTAGCCGACGAAGGCGCCGAACATATACTGGGCGCCATGGGCGAAATTGATGACGCGCAGCAAGCCGAATATGACAGCCAGGCCCAGGCTCAGCATGGCGTAGAACGAGCCGTTGATCAGGCCGACCAGCAACTGGCCGAGGAAGGCCTGAACCGGGATTCCGAAGATCATCGTCATGGCGCCATCATACACCCAGGACTTCGTGGAGCTGCGCCATGCGGTCCGGCAGTTCGCCGACCGGAAACCCCGCCACCACCTTGCCGTGCTCCATCAGATAGAAACGGTCGGCGACACGACTGGCGAAGCGAAAGTTCTGCTCGACCAGCAGGATCGTCATGCCGCGCTTTTTCAACGTCGCCAGCAACGCGCCGATGCGCTGCACGATGACGGGAGCGAGCCCCTCCGTCGGTTCGTCGAGGAGCAGCATCTTCACGCCGGTTCGCAGCATGCGCGCGATCGCCAGCATCTGCTGTTCGCCGCCCGACAGCCTGGTGCCGGGACTGTTGCGCCGCTCCTTCAGATTGGGGAACAGATCGAATATCTCCTCGACGCTCATGCCGCCCTGCGCGACGACCGGCGGCAGAACCAGATTCTCGTCCACGGTCAGCGTTGCGAAGATGCCGCGCTCCTCCGGCACGAAGCCGATGCCTTGATGGGCGGTGCGGTGCAGCGGCAGCCGCATCAGGTCCTTGCCGTCGAAGGCGATCCGGCCGGTCCGCTTGCGGATCAACCCCATGATGGCGCGCAGCGTCGTCGTCTTGCCGACGCCATTGCGGCCGAGCAGCGTGACCGTCTCGCCGGCAAACACTTCCAGATCGACACCGTGCAGCGCATGGCCCTCGCCATACCAGGCGTTGAGGCCGGTGACGGCAAGCAGAGGTGCGGCACTAGTCATCGGCGGTGCCCATATAGGCGATCTTGACGCGCTCGTCGCGGCTAACGGTGGCGTAGTCGCCAGCGGCCAGCACCTCGCCGCGCTGCATGACCGTTATCCAGTCGCAAAGGTCGGCCACCACGGTCAGATTGTGCTCGACCATCAGCACGGCGCGATCCCTGGCAACCGAACGGATGAGGCTGGAAACCGTGGCCACGTCCTCATGCCCCATGCCGGCCATCGGCTCGTCCAGCAGCAGCACTTTCGGATCGAGCGCGAGCGTCGTGGCGATCTCCAGCACGCGTTTTCTGCCATAGGAAAGATCGCCGGCGAGCCTGTTCCTGGCGTCGTCGAGACCAACCGAGCGCAGCAATTCCTCGGCGCGCGGGGTCAGCCGGTCGAGCGCCGCGAGCGAGCGCCAGAATTGAACGGCAAGACCACCCGGCCGCTGCAGCGCGACGCGAACATTGTCGAGCACGCTGAGGTGCGGAAAAATCGCCGATATCTGGAACGAGCGCACCAGCCCCATCCGCGCAACCCTGGCCGGCGAGGTGCGGGTGATGTCGTGGCCAAGCAGCTCGATCCTGCCGCTGGTCGGCGCCAGGAACTTGGTGAGCAGGTTGAAGACGGTCGTCTTGCCGGCGCCGTTGGGTCCGATCAGGGCATGGATGTTGCCATGGCGGACATCGATATCGACGTTTTTGACGGCGATGAAGCCGGCAAAGTCGCGTCGCAACCCGCGGGCGGAAAGCACAACCCGCGGCTCGTTCGCGTCCAGGTCAGTCGGCGCCATCGGCCGCGCCGATCACTGGCCGGCCGTCGGACAGCCGCTTTCCTTCTCGCTGAGGAAGGCCTCGTTGCCTGGAATGGTGGCGAGATATTTGTAGTAGTCCCAATCCTTGGTGCTCTCGGCTGGCGACTTGACCTGGTAGAGGTACATGTCGTGAACCATGTTGCCGTCCGCCTGCACCTTGCCGTTGGTTATCACCGCGTCGTCCACAGGCATCGAATGCAGCTGCTTGGCGACGGCTTCGGTCTCGTCCGTGCCGGCTTTGTCGATCGCCTTCAAATACTGCGTCACCGCCGAATAGGTCGCGGCCTGGATCATGTTCGGCATGCGGTTGGTGCGCTTGAAAAAGCGCTGCCCGAATTCGCGGCTCTTGTCGTCGCGATCCCAGTAATAGCCTTCGGTCAGCACGACGCCCTGCGCCGCTTGAAGGCCAAGCCCATGCACCTCGGCCAGCGTGAACAGGAGTGCGGCAAGACGCTGGCCGCCCTGCACGATACCGAATTCGGCCGCCTGCTTGATGGAGTTGGAGGTATCGAGGCCGGCATTGGCCAGGCCGATGACCTTGGCGCCCGACGATTGCGCCTGCAGCAGGAAGGACGAATAATCGGTCGATCCCAGGGGATAACGCACCTCGCCCAGCACCTTGCCGCCATGGCTTTCGACGAACTTGGTGGTCTGATCCTTCAGCGAGTAGCCGAATGCATAGTCGACGGTGACGAAGAACCAGCTGTCGCCGCCCTGCTGCACGAGAGAGCCGCCGGTACCCACCGCCTGCGAGTGAGTGTCATAGGCCCAGTGGAAGCCGTAGGGCGAGCACTGTTTGCCGGTCAGCTCCGTGGTCGCCGCGCCGGTGACGATGTCGATCTTCTTCTTTTCCTTGGAAATCCCCTGGACGGCGAGCGCTACCGAAGAGGTCGTCAGTTCCATGATGGCATCGACTTGCTCGGTGTCGTACCACTGCCGGGCGATGTTGGAGGCGATATCCGGCTTGTTCTGGTGGTCGGCGCTGATGATTTCTATCGGCGCTCCCTGCACCTTGCCGCCGAAATCCTCAACGGCCATCTTGGCCGCCTCGACCGACCACTTGCCGCCGAAGTCGGCGTAGACGCCCGACTGGTCGTTGAGGATGCCGATCTTGACCTTGCCGTCGGAAATTTCGGCGGCCGAAGCGGGGATCGCGGATGCGGCGAGAAGTGCCGCGGAAACGAAAAGGCTTACCTTCATGGTTGACTTCCTCCCATAGCGATGAATCCGACCGACCCTCCTACGATCGATCATCGCAATGGTATTGAACATGAGGAAGATAGGGACAGAGGGCAAGAGGCCGTTAGGGATTTAGTGTTCGAAGCGATACGGTTTGGCGGCGCAACGCGAGCCTTGGGCGAGAGATAGAGACACAAACATGTGAACCGCCCGGCGGCAGTGCCGGCTCAGCCCTCGGCGGCGACGAGGTGGCCGTTGCCGACATCCCTCAGCGCCAGTTTCAGCGGCGCCTCGCCGATCCTGCGGGTGGCGCTCGGGATTTCCTGGTCGAGGCGCGCGAAGCGGCTTCTGCGCTGCGCGGGATCGGGCACGGGCACGGCTTCGATCAGGCGCCTGGTGTAGGGATGGCGCGGGTTGGAAAAGACCTGGTCGCGGGTGCCCATCTCGACGATCTGGCCGAGATACATGACGGCGACGCGGTCGGAGATGTTCTCGACCACCGCCATGTCATGCGAGATGAAGAGATAGGCGACGCCGAATTCGCGCTGCAATTCCTTCAACAGATCGAGCACGCGCGCCTGCACCGAGACGTCGAGCGCCGAGACGCTTTCGTCGGCGATGATCAGCTTCGGCCGCAGTGCAAGCGCGCGGGCAATGCAGACGCGCTGGCGCTGGCCGCCGGAGAATTCATGCGGATAGAGTTCCATCTGGTCGGCCGACAGGCCGACGCGCTCGAACAGCGCTGCGACACGCTCGCTGCGCTCTTCCTTCGAGGCGATACCGTGGATCAGCAGCGGCTCGGCGACGAGGTCGCCGACACGCATGCGTGGGTCCAACGAGGCATAGGGGTCCTGGAAAATCATCTGCACGTCGCGGCGCACCGCCTTGCGCTCGTCGCGGCCGAGGCCGGACAGATTGCGGCCGCCAATGGCGATGTCGCCGCTGTAGGGCACCAGTCCGGCCAGCGCCTTGGCGGTGGTCGACTTGCCACAACCGGATTCGCCGACCAGCGCCAGCGTCTCGTTGGGCGCGATCGAGAAGCTGACGCCTTCGACGGCGTGGACGCAACGAGTGACCCGGCCGAAGAAGCCGCCATGCAGGTCGAAACGGACATGCAGGTCCTTGACGTCAGCGACATTGGCCGGCGTTGCCGTCTCGGCACTCCTGGATTCCTGGCGACCGATACCGCTGCCGATGCGCGGCACGGCGGCCAGCAGCTCGCGCGTGTAGCCGGCTTGCGGCCTGGCGAAAATGTCAGCGGTTTTTCCCTCTTCGACCATGCGGCCATGCCGCATGATGATGACGCGGTCGGCCATTTCGGCGACGACGCCCATGTCATGAGTGATGAGGATGACGCTGGTGCCATGCTGGCGCTGCAGATCGCGCAAAAGTTCCAGCACCTCGCCTTGCACGGTGACGTCGAGCGCCGTCGTCGGCTCGTCGGCGATCAGCACGTCCGGCTCGAGCGCCAGCGCCATGGCGATCATCACCCGCTGGCGCATGCCGCCGGACAGTTCGTGCGGAAACTGCTTTAGCCGGCTTTCGGCTTCCGAAATGCGCACCGCCTTCAGCGCCTCGATGGCACGCTGGCGAGCCTCGCTCTGCGACAGGGAGGTATGCGCCTCGATGGATTCGGTGAGCTGCCGGCCGATCGACAGCACCGGGTTGAGTGAGGTCATCGGCTCCTGGAAGATCATGGCGATGCGGTTGCCGCGAATGCGCCGCATCCGGCGCTCGTCCAGAATCGTCAGATCTGTATCGCCGAGATGGACCTTGCCGGATGAAATCCTGGCGGCAGGCTGCGGCAGAAGCTGCATGATGGCCAGAGCGGTCATCGATTTGCCGGAGCCGGATTCACCGGCAATGCACAGCGTCTCGCCACGAGACAACGTCAGCGACAGGTCGGAGACGACCTCGCGCTCGCCCTCCTCGCCGCGCACGCTGACGGAGAGGTTGGCGATGTCGAGTATGGGTTCGCTGGCGGTGATCATTGCGCGCGTGACCCGGAGAGGGATTTACTCCGGCACCCCCCCCTCCTCATTCAAACACGCAGCGCGGAAAGTAGAACGACACCACCCAGTTCGGCATGTCAACGATCTCGCTGATGCGGAGATCGCCGCAGACCGAGGCCAGCATATAGGCCTCGACTGGGTCGATGTGATAACGACCGGCGAGCAGGTCGACCATCTGCGCAACCGCTTCCCTGGCGCCGGTCATCAGGTCCGGACCGATGCCGGTCGTCACCTCATAGCCCTTGGCGTCGAGATGGCGCGTCACCGGGCCTGGCGTGGTGAAGCGCGGCGTCTTCAGCCTGGCATCCTTGACCAGGTCGAGCTTGAGCACGACGTCCATCGGACTTTCGATCGCCGTGCCGCAGACCTCGCCGTCACCTTGCGCGGCATGGGTGTCGCCGACCGAAAACAGCGCGCCCGCCACTTCCACCGGCAGATAGAGCGTGGTGCCGGCGGCGAGATCGCGGATGTCGAGATTGCCGCCGACGCGCCTTGGCGGCACCACCGAGTGGTGGCCCTTTTCCGCCAGCGCGTTGCCTATGGTGCCGGCGAAGGGTTTCAACGGCACACGCGCATTCTTGCCGAACAGCGCCGGCTCGAGCGAGGCAGCGTCGTATTTCCAGATGTTCAGCGCCGGCTCCTTGAAGTCGTCGGCGAGCAGCCCAAAGCCCGGAATGTTGGCCGTCCAGCCGAAGCCGGACGGCTTGAACATCTCGATCGTCACCTTCAGCGCGTCACCCGGCTCGGCCCCCTCGACGAAGATCGGCCCGGTCACCGGATTGACGGTGGCGAAGTCGAGCTTGGCGACGTCGGCGACCGTGCTGCCGGCCTGCAACTGGCCGCCGGAGGAATCGAGGCACTGGAACTCGATCGTCGAGCCGGGCGCCACCCGCTCGGCCGGGGCAAACGAATTGTCCCAGCCGAAATGATGTTGGCGCCCGTGGATGGTGTAGTCGCAGTTATTGCACATCTTTTACGTACACATTGTCGTAGTTGATCGGGATATGAACCGGGTCGACATAGAGGTTGTCGGCGCCGCCCATGCGCGCCGATTTCATGGTGAAGCGCTGCTCGTTGAAGACCGGCGCCCAGGGCGCGTCTTCCATCACCTTGTCGTAGATGGCGCTCCACATCTTGTCGCGTTCGCCTGATTTAGCCGGGTCGACCACCGAGTCGGCCTCGGCCGCCTTGGCGTCGAGATCCTTGTTGCAATACCACGACCAGTTCCAGCCGCCGGGCACCGCACCGGCGCAGCCGAGGATCGGGCCGTAGAAGTTCGACGGATCCGGGAAGTCGGCGATCCAGGCCATGCCGCCGGACCAGATCATCGGTGCGCCGGCCTTGTCGCCGCCGGCGGCAATCACGTTTGCCTGCGCCAGCGACTGGATGCTGGCCTTGATGCCGATCGCCGCCAGATCCTGCTGGATCGCCTGGGCGATGCGCGGGTTGGGATCGGTGTTCATGGCAAACAGCTGTGTCTCGAAGCCGTCGGGGTGGCCAGCCTCTGCGAGCAGCGCCTTGGCCTTGGCGACGTCATAGGGATAGCCCTTGTATTCCTTGTCGTAGCCCGGCATCGACGGCGGCAGCGGCTGGTTGGCCGGCACGGCGCGGCCGTTGATGATCTGGATGACGCGCGCCTTGTTGATCGCCATGTTGACTGCCTGGCGCACCTTAACATTGTCGAACGGCGCCATGGTGGTGTTCATGGTGACATAGCCGGTGTGCAGCTGGCCGCCTTCGACGACGCGTGCCTTCTGCTCGGGATCGGCCATCACCTCCTGGAATTTTGCTGGCGGAATGCCGTCGCCGGGGACGTCGATCTCGCCCTTCTGCAGGCGCAGCAGCGCCACGATCGGCTCCTGGCCGATCTCGAAGGTGATCTTGTCCAGATGCGGCAGGCCCTTGTGCCAATAGTCCGCATTGCGCTCGAAGACGATGCGCTCGCCGAGCGTCCACTCGGCGAGCTTGAAGGCGCCGGTGCCGACCGGATGCTTGCCGAAATCGGCGCCGTATTTCTCGACCTCTTCCTTCGGCACGACATGGGCGAAGTTGATGGCCATCACATGCAGGAAGGTGGCGTCGGGGCGGGTCAATTCGAATTTGACCGTGTAAGGGTCGACGACGGTGACGCCGGAGAGGCTCTCGGCCTTGCCGGCGGCGACATCGTCATAGCCCTTGATCGAGCCGAAGAAGCCGGCGCCGGGGCTCTGCGTCTTCGGATTGGTGACGCGGTCGAGCGAATATTTCACGTCGTCGGCCGTCATCTCGCGGCCATTGTGGAATTTCACGCCATGGCGCAGCTTGAAGGTGAAGGTCTTGCCGTCGGGCGAAATCTCGTAGCTTTCGGCGAGGTCGGGTTTCAAATTGGTGGTGCCCGGCTCGTAGTCCATCAACCCGTCGAACAGACTCTTGATCATCGACCAGTTCTGCCAGTCATAGCCGATCGCCGGATCGAGCGTGGCGACGTCGTCCTTGTAGGTGATGGTGATGGCGCCGCCCTGCTTGGCGTTCGGATCGACGGCGTCCTCGGCGCGAACGCTCGTCATGCCGAGCATCAGCGCCAGCGCCGATGCCGCTACCGTGGATGCGAGAAACCTTTTCATTTTTATGTTCCCTTTCTCTGTCTGGTTTTCATTTCATCTGAGCTTGATGCGGGGGTCGATGAAGGGCGCGATGATGTCGGCCAGCAGATTGCCCAGCACGATGGCGAAGGCCGACACCAGCGTCACACCCATGATGATCGGGATGTCGACGCGCTGGATGGCCTGCCAGGCGAGCTGGCCAATGCCGGGCCAGCCGAATACGCTTTCGACGACGACGATGCCGCCCATGAAGATGCCTATGTCGATGCCGATCATGGCGATCACCGGCAGGATGGCGTTGGGCAGCGCATGGCGGAACAGGATAGCTCGCCGCGCCAGGCCTTTGGCGCGGGCGGTGCGCACGTAATCCTGGCGCAGCACGTCGATCATCGACGAGCGCATCATGCGCGCGTACCAGCCCGCGCCGAGGATTCCCATGGTCAGTGACGGCAGCACCAGATGACGCCAGGTGCCGTAGCCGCCGATCGGGAACCAGCTGAGCCGCACGGCAAAGACGTAGAGCAGCAGCAGACCGACGACGAATTGCGGCGCCGAGACGCCGACGAAGGAGGCGACCATCAGCGTCTGGTCAGTGGCGGTGCCGCGCTTGACGGCGGCGATCAGGCCCATGCTCAGGCCGAGCAACAGCTCGCACAGGATGGCGCCGACCATCAGCAACAGGCTGGCCGGCAGCCGCGAAACGATCAGCTCGGTGACTTCGGAGCGCTGGATGTAGGAGCGGCCGAGATCGCCGCTGACGAGCTTCGTGAGATAGCGCCAGTACTGGACGACGAACGGCTGGTCGAGGCCGAGCTGCTGGCGGATGTTCTCGACCGTCTGCGGCGTGGCACTGCGGCCGGCGATCTGGCGCACCGGATCGGCGGGCAGGAGATAGAGCAGAGCGAAGGTGATCAGCGAGACGCCGAGCAGGATCAGCAGCGACTGGATGAGGCGGCGGCCGAGATAGGCGATCATGCCCGGCCTCTTTGCGTCGGATCGAGGATGTCGCGCAGCGCATCGCCGATCAGGTTGAAGGCGAGCGCCAGCGCCAGGATCGCGGCACCCGGAAAGAACACCAGCCAGGGTGCGGCCTGGAAATAGGTCTGGTTCTCGAAGATGATGTTGCCCCAGGACGCCGTGGGCGGCTGGACGCCGATGCCGAGGAAGGAGAGTGTCGCCTCGAGCAGCACGGTGGTCGAAATGCCGAGCGTGCCCCAGACGATGATGGTCGGTAAGAGATGCGGCAGGATGTGGCGAAACAGGATGCGCGGCGCGCTCGCGCCGATGGTGCGTTCGGCATCGATGAACTCACGCTCCGCCAGCGATGAGGTCTCGGTGTAGATGACGCGGGCGGTCTGCACCCAGTTGACCAAAGCGATGACCATGGCGACGATCCACAGGCTGGGCTCGAACACCGCGGCCAGGCAAATGGCGAGCAGCAGTGCCGGAAACGCCATCATCAAATCGGTGAAACGCATCAGCGCGCTGCCGATCCAGCCACGGAAATAGCCGGCGACAACACCGACCAGCGTGCCAATGAACAGTGCCACGCCATTGGCGACGATGCCGATGATCAGCGAGGTGCGGGCGCCGTAGAGGATGCGGGTCAGGAGGTCGCGGCCGAGCAAGTCGGTGCCCAGCCAGAATTTTGCATCCGGCGGCAAGGGCGAGCCCTCGATGGTCAGGCCGTCGAACATCTGCTCGTTGGGATCATAGCCAGTCAGCCATGGCGCCAGCACGGCGCCGGCAACGACGATGGCGACGATGACCAGCCCGAGCAGAGCCAGACGGCGCCTGACCAGCCGGCGCCAGACGCCGGCGCGCGGCTTGACCGGCATGCGCCCTGGCGCGGTGAGATCAGGCGCGATGGGACTGGTCATCGTCGCCTTCTTCGCCCGTTGCTTCTTCGCTTGTCATTGCCACGATCCGCCGCGCGGCATCCTCGACGCTGATCTGCCAGCTCATCGCCAGCGAGCGCAGCTGCGCATAGGCGCGGCCGTCATCGGCGCCTTTCGCCAGTGCCGTCACCGCGCGAACGATGGTCTGGCGTTCGGCAACGCGCTGGCGAAGCGAGGCGATCTCGCTGGCTAGGTGTGTTCGCGCCTCGAAACTC
>NZ_RZRW01000860.1:0-1754 GCF_003998745.1 Mesorhizobium sp. M7A.F.Ca.US.014.04.1.1
GTGCGGGGGTCGATGATCTCCACGGGATAGCCGGCGATCTTCGCCATCGGCGCCAGCGCCTGGCTGATATGGACAGCGCCAATCACGACCAGACGCGGCTGCGGCAGATGCGCGTTGAGAAAGAAAGTCCGCCCCTCGGCTTCGACCGAACCGGAATTACCGGTGCGAAACGCCCTGGCGATCGCGGTTCCGAGATCGCCGGCGACGTGATCGCCCTCGCGCACGATCCGGTCGCGCCCGTCACCGAGATCGGTGACAAGGATCGCCGCACGGCGGGCGCGTCGTTCGGCGTTCAAAGTTTTTAAGGCGTAGGGATCCATCAGGAAATCTCTTGTCCGAGCATCATCTTGTCCAAAAACCGGGTCCCACTTTTTGGGATCATGCTCTAGCCCAGTCTTTCCACGTACACCTTGATGCGGCCGCCACAGGACAAGCCCACTTGCCATGCGGTTTCATCGGCAACACCGAACTCCAGCATCCTGGCCTTGCCGCTGTCGATGACGTCGATGGCCTCGCTGACCACAGCGCCTTCGACGCAGCCGCCCGAGACGGAGCCATGGAAATTGCCGTGTGCGTCGATGACCAGATGGCTGCCTACAGGTCGGGGCGCCGAACCCCAGGTCTCGACCACTGTCGCGATGGCCACGTCCTTGCCGTCCTTCATCCAGCCCTCCGCAATGATCAGCGGGTCGCGGGCCTCATCCAGATAAATGCTGTTTTCCATGACCGTTTCTCCAGAAGTCTGTTTTTCTCGGGATCTGTTTTCCGGATGGGAAGGATATGGTTATGCGGCGCGCCTCGCGCCAGCTTCCAGCCATCGGCGCGGATCGACGGATTGTGCCGACTTCTTGTCCAATGACGCGCAGAGATCGGCGAGCGCATCGAGATTGTGCACCGAGCGGAACTCGTCGACATGCGGCAGCATCGCCTTGACGCCACGGGCGCGCGCCTGGAAGCCGTCGAAGCGCAGCAACGGGTTCAGCCAGATCAGCCGCCGGCAAGATTTGTGCAGGCGCTCCATCTCCTCCGACAGGCCGGCGACATCGTCGCGCTCCAGCCCATCTGTGATCAGAAGCACGACCGCCCCCTGCCCCAGCACGCGACGCGACCATATCAGGTTGAACTCGGCCAGCGTGTCGCCGATGCGGGTGCCACCCGACCAGTCCATGACCGCCGCCGAACAGTCGGCAAGGGCTGCATCCGGGTCGCGATGGCGCATCTGCCGCGTCAGATTGGTCAGCCGGGTACCGAAGACGAAGGTGTGCACGCGACGCCTTTTTTCCGTCAGCGCATGCAGGAAATGCAGGAAAATCCGCGTATACTGGCTCATCGAGCCGGAAATGTCGGCCAACACGACCAGCGGCGGATGAACCTCGCGGGCTGAGCGGAATTTCGGCAGGATCAGTTCGCCGCCGGTGCGCGCGGCCGAACGCATCATGGCGCGCGGATCGATGCGGCGGCCATGCGCATCGGCCTTGAAGCGCCGCGTCCGCACCATGTCGAAAGGCAACCGCAACTGCGCGATCGCCTTCTTGGCGTCGGCCATCTCGGCGGCGTTCATCTGGGCAAAATCCTTGGCCCGCAGCACCTCGTTGCCGGAAAAGGTGAAGCGGGCGTCGACCTCGATCTCGGGAATTTCCTGTGGCGGCTGGTTCTTCTGGTGTCCCTCGAACATCGCCTGGCTGACTCGGTTTTCAGCGGCGCGTGGCTTCTGCTTTTCCCTGGTGTCGGGCGCCACCGGCGAAAACATCGCC
>NZ_RZRW01000861.1:0-1752 GCF_003998745.1 Mesorhizobium sp. M7A.F.Ca.US.014.04.1.1
GCCGTGACGATCGCCTCGAATACCGCCTTGGTATCCTGCACGCTCAAAGCCCGAAGCAGCGAATCGAGATTGTCACGCAGTCTGTCACCGCCCATTTCGGCGGCGCATATCAGAGGCCCTGCCAGAAGGATGATTCCGAGATTGGTATTGGTTGCGACCGCCAGTCGTGTCGCGCGCACCGCCTCCAGCATCCGCTGCCCGACCGGCAGACGAGGATCGGTCAGCGGCCCGGAGGAAACCTCCGCACTTGTCATGAACTGGGCGGCGGACATGCCGTGTCCGTCGGCGAACAGATGGACGTTGCCCGGCTTTAGGGCTTCGATCTCCATCCTGCAGGCATTCTTATAGCTGGCCCGGAGGCGTTCACGCGAAAGCACCACCTTGCCCGCCCTCACGAATTCGCAGGCGCGGCAAAACGGTAGGGCCGCGGTGCGGCGGCCGCCTCGGCGCGGTCGGCCAGAAGTTTCAGCAAGGCATCGGCGATTGCTTCGGCGATGTTCACGGCGACCACCGACTGCAATCCCGACCATGCGGGCATGCTGTTCACTTCGAGTATGAACAGATTGCCGTCGTCAGCCCGCACGATGTCCACGCCGGCAAAATCCGCGCCGACCGCGGCTGACGCAGCGACGGCCAGCGATGCCAGTTCCGCCTTGCCATGTTCGGAAACCTGTTCCGGCACGCCACCCCGGTTGACGTTCGTGATCCAGTCGTCGCTGATGCGGCTCATCATCGCCACGGTCTCTCCGGCGCAGACAAACACGCGGAAATCCCGGAAAGGCGGACCGGCACGCGACACATATTGCTGAAGGTAGTAGACGCTGTTCACCTCTTCTGCGGCCGGCAGGTCCGAGAACGTGCGGATCAGCTTTATGCCGCGGCCTTGCGCCCCGAACAATGGTTTCAGCACCAGCGGTCCCCGCGGAAGCTCTTGCGCCGCGACCTCCTCGGCGACGGCAAGTCCTTCTACGGCAAAGGTGCGTGGCGTAGGCAGGCCGGCATTTTTCAGGAGGAATGTCGTCATCGACTTGTCGACGCAGCGCTCGATCGCCTGCGCGGAATTCCATACGGGAACCGACAGTCTGCTTAACGCGTGCAGCACCCCGAGGCGCCGGGTAACCGCTTCGAACGATCCGGCGGCGATCGAACGGACGAGCACGGCGTCGGGCAGCGTGCCGCCGAAGCCGGGGATCGCAAGTCCGCTCGGGCTGCTGGTATCGAATGCGATCGCCGCCAGCGGCACGGCTGTAACGGCGGCGCCCCCCCGACCAAGTCCTGCCGCCAGGCCGTTGGAGCCGGTGTCCACTTTGTCGCTGACGATCAGGATGCGAGGGATCATGTGGCCTCTCGGGTGCGGGAATGTCGGCGGCGCGAGCGATTCCAGGCCCTCATGGCAGCGTCCGCGGCAGGGCTGCACGGAAGGCAGTCGCCGGGCGGGCGAATGACAGACGAATCCCTTTGCACCGCCATGCCCTAGCCGAGACTCCGTTCGAGCATCTTCAGATCACGCCGACCGGCGCGAAAAGTATCGCCGGTTTCGATCGCTGTCACGATCACTTCAGCCGGGCTGAACAGCAACGGGTCGATGGCATAGAAATCGCCCTTGAACCGCGTGAATATCTCGGCGAAGGGTTGGCCGTAGTCCCGTGAGGCGCTGCTGGGAAGTTTTTCCGCGAGTTTGCCAGCCTCCTTCGCCGATCCTTTGACGAAGAGCTGGACGCTGCCGCCATAGATGATGGCATCGTTGGTTCA
>NZ_RZRW01000862.1:0-1750 GCF_003998745.1 Mesorhizobium sp. M7A.F.Ca.US.014.04.1.1
TGGTCTGTTCCTTGAACAAAGCGAAGAAATGCGGTCGCGACAGGCCGACGCTGCGCGCCACGTCGTCGAAGCAGATGCGCTCGCAGACATTGGCTCTCATCAACTGGATTGCCTTGCGGACACGAAAATCCTGCATGGTGTTGATGCGGACACGGGCCTCCTGCGGCGCCGAGGCGTCGGCGGCGTCGAGCACGCTATCGATGAAACGCTCGATCTCGTAGTTGGCGATATCGTCGACGCTCTCATTGTCGCTGAGGTGGTCGAGCAGATTGGCGGCGGCCTGATGCAGCCACGGTTCCAGCGTGATCGCGGCTTGTGAAAACAGCGGCGCCGACGAAGGCAGGTCGCGGCGGCGCCGCGCCCAGTCGGGATCGATGTAGAAGGCGAGAAACAGACCGGGCGTCCCGTTTTGCGACAGAACATGGCTGTGCGGCTGGAAGGAGTTGATGCCGGCGGCCGTTCCAGGCCCAAGCCGGACGGTCTCGCGGCCGATGGTCATTTCGCCGGCCGTACCTTCCAGCCAGATGATGAGATGGGCCTCGACATGGGCATGGGTGACGAAGTCGCTTGCGACATTCAGGATAGAAACATGTCCGAACCGGCCCCAGTAGAGCCTGATCGCTTCCGTCATGGGTATATCCTCCCGCAGGCGACTGGCCTCCCTTCGCCTGCAGTGGGGATTGTGCGGCCGAGTTCGGGGCCGCGTCAAGACGCGCGCGGGCGGCGAGGGCGAATGACGGCCAGTGAGGCCGGATTTTCAGACTGAGCGATACGCACTGGAACGAATGGCGGTCGGGAGAATTGCCAACCTCAAACCGAAGCCGTCATGCCGCCATCGACATACAGCGTATGGCCGTTGACGAAGGACGAGGCATCTGACGCCAGAAACACGGCGGCGCCGATCAACTCGTCGACATTGCCCCAGCGCCCGGCCGGCGTGCGCTTTTCCAGCCAGGCGGAAAATTCGGGATTGTCGACCAGCGCCTGGTTCATCTCGGTGCGGAAATAGCCGGGCGCGATCGCATTGATCTGCAGGCCGTGTTTGGCCCAATCGGCGCACATGCCCCTTGTCAGGTTGCGGATCGCGCCCTTGGTGGCGGTGTAGGGCGCGATGTTCGGCCTTGCCAGTTCGCTCTGCACCGAACCGACGTTGATGATCTTGCCCTTGCCGCGCGGGATCATGTGGCGGGCGACCGCCTTGGCTGCATGGAAGGCGCCCGACACATTGGTCTTGAACAGGCGCTCCCATTGCTCCTCGGGAAAGTCCTCGAGCGGGGCGCGGAATTGTATGCCGGCATTGTTGATGAGGATGTCGATGGCGCCGATCTCGGCCTCGATGCGGGCAATGTCCTCATTGACCGCCTGAAAATCGGTGACGTCGAATACCGAGGCGTGCGCCTTGAAGCCGGCGTTGCGCAGCTTTTCGACGGCGCTGTCGATCCTGGCGGCGTCGCGGCCGTTCAGCACCACGCTTGCCCCATGTTCGGCCAGGCCCCGAGCCAGCGCGAAGCCGATGCCCTGGCCGGAGCCGGTCACCAGCGCCAGCCGGCCCTCGAGGCTGAACAGGGAGTTGGCCATCAAACCGTCTTTTGTTTGACCATGATCTCCGGACAAACGGTTCCGTTTGTCCGAGAAAACCGGTTTCCACTTTTCGGGATCATGGTTCTAGTCGCTGCGGCGGAAATTGCGGATGCGGTCGAACAGCACCGCCAGCAGGATGGCGCCGCCGATGAAGACGCCTTGCCAGAAG
>NZ_RZRW01000863.1:0-1749 GCF_003998745.1 Mesorhizobium sp. M7A.F.Ca.US.014.04.1.1
GAACTATGAGGGCGACGTCATGAATTTCGAGATGGCGGCCGAAATGTCGGAAGGCGTCCAGCAGATCGTGACCAATGACGATGTCGCGGTCGAGAATTCTTCCTATACGACGGGCCGGCGTGGCGTCGCCGGCACGCTGGTGGTGGAAAAGATCGTCGGCGCGGCGGCCGAACATGGCCTGGCTCTGGCGTCGCTGAAGGCGCTTGGCGACCGCGTCAACGCTGCTACCCGCTCGATGGGCGTGGCGCTGACCAGTTGCACCGTGCCGGCGGCGGGCAAGCCGACTTTCGATATCGGCGACGGCGAGATGGAGTTCGGCGTCGGCATCCATGGCGAGCCCGGCCGCCGGCGCGATGCGCTGAAAAGCGCCGATGCGATCGCGCAGGAGATTTGCGCCGCGATCCTCGGCGATCTCGGCGACAAAGCGAAAGGCCCGGCGCTGCTGTTCGTCAACGGCTTCGGCGGCACGCCGCTGATGGAACTCTATCTGATGTACAACAGCGCACGGCTAATCTTCGAGAAGCATGGCGTGACGGTGACCCGTTCGCTGGTCGGCTCCTACGTCACCTCGCTCGATATGGCCGGCTGCTCGATCACGCTGACCATGCTCGACGACGAGACGACCGCATTCTGGGACGCGCCGGTACACACTGCGGCGCTGCGCTGGGGCATGTAAAAGCTGGCTTACATTAGGCTTTTCTGCAACCATTCCTGACTTGCTCGCAATGCTAGCTGGGTTGATGCTGCCACCGCTTACTTCCGCCCAAGAAAGACTCTTGCTGCGCTTCGCTGACCCCGAGGCGGCGGCAGGCGGCGAAGATTTGTCGGCAAAGACGCTGACGGCGCTGCTCGACAATGCCGAGTTTCACGGCGTGCTGCCGATCATGTTGCGCAAGCTCAGCGGGGACGCGCGGCTGCCAGCGGATGCCGACCTGCACGGCAAGCTGGAGGATCTGCGCCAGAAGGCAACGATCGCCACCGGCCAGTCGATGCTGTTGAAGTATCATGGCGACCGCATCATGAAGGGACTGGCGGCGGACAATATTCCGGCGCGGATCGTCAAGGGACCCGTCTTCGCGCGAAAGCTCTACCGCAACGTCGCCGACAGGCCCTTCACCGACATCGACATCCTGGTCGAACCCGCCAATCTGGCCAGGGCAAACCAGGTGATCGCGGCATGCGGCTTCGAGCTTGGCAGCAACGAGGCCGAATCCTACGAATTGCAGGAATTCAAATGGTTGGAAAAAGAGAATTCCAGCCTGCTGGTCGAACTGCATGGCGACCTCGTGCATGACACCGGCATGCGGCGGCGCCTGTCGCTGGGTTTCCCTGAATTGCGCGCCATCGACGGCGAAGCCACGGACACGCCGGCGGCTCTTCTAACGATCGCCATCGTGCACGCCGCCGGCGGCCACAAATTCCACCGCCTGCAGCTTTGCGTGGACGTGCTGCAAGGCGTGCGGGCGCTGCAATCACCCGAAGCGGAAGCACGCCTGTTCGACGCTGCCCGTATGACCGGCATCGAACTGGAGTTGGCAATCGTGCTCAATGTGACCGGCCAGCTGTTCGACGAGAGCCGCGCGCTCGAACTCGCCGGCCGCATCAAGCCCGACCTCTCCATACGGCTGGCCAGGCGGCTGATCACAACGAATACGCTGCTTGGCGTCAATTCCAGGGACAGACTGGGCTCGCGCCTGCGCCGCGACGCCTTCCGGTGGATTCAGAGATTGGCCAAGGCCCGGCCGCACG
>NZ_RZRW01000864.1:0-1748 GCF_003998745.1 Mesorhizobium sp. M7A.F.Ca.US.014.04.1.1
TCCGGGCGAGTTCCTAAAAGAGGGACGCCCGAAAGGCAATCCCCGCCTCGAGCGGCAACTCGACAGACCTCTCGAAATCATGGCCTACCAGGTCGGCGCGGCCGACTATGCGGACTGCGTGTCGGCTGGCGGCTGTCAGCCAGCTCAGGAGACGCGCGCGATCCCAAGCAAAGCTCCCGTCACCGGAGTAAGCTATCTCGATGCGAATGCCTACGCCCGGTGGTATTCGGAAGTGACCGGCGACCAATGGCGACTGCCATCCGACGAAGAGTGGGCCTTTGCCGCTGCTGAGCGGTTCGCAGGCGAATTCGAGGGTGTCGAAAACGACGCCACCAACCCCGCCAGACGATGGCTCACCAGCTACAAGGCCGAGGTGGACCTCAATCGCAAACCGGACCCGATGCCCAAGAGCCGTGGCTCGTTTGGTTTCAATTCCCTGGGCCTTGCCGACTTTTCTGGCAACGTCTGGGAGTGGACTTCGACCTGCTATGTCCGCACCACGTTGGCTGCGGATGGAAGCGGTGTTGCGAGTTCGGTCGACAATTGCGGTGTCCACGTCCTTGAAGGGCTTCACAGAGCCTACATGTCGAACTTCGTCAGTGACGGAAAAAGCGGAGGCTGTGCCGTCGGTACGCCTCCCGACAATCTGGGATTCAGGCTGGTGCGAGACCGCTCTGGCTGGGCGAGCGATCTGCTCTCTCACCTGAGAATAATCTGACCGTCAGCGCCGTCGGATCTTAGTATCGGCGGCGGCTACAAACGTGACGGACCCGCTTGTCGACCGGGCGACAGCATCCGCTTCAGTGTGCCATCGCGAAGCCAGTACTGGTGGAACAGTGCCGCCACGGCATGGACCGAAATCAGGACGACAAACACTGGCTTGTTGAGGGAATGGATGTCGCCCCATGGGTCGCCAATGTAGAAAGCGAGCAGTCCCACAATGGGCGTTAAAAGCAAGAGCAGATAGAAAAGGCCGTGTGAACCACGTGCGGCGATCCGCATCCAGCCAGGTCCGCTTTCTGCAGGCTCAGGCGCACCGGAAACTACACGCATTAGCAACCGGATCAGCACGAGTGCCAGGGTCGAAATTCCTATCCAGTAATGGGCAGAGCCCAATGCCTGATCGCCTGACGAGACGGCGGCTCCATCTTCGGCAGCATCGACCACGGTTGTCATGCTCTCGCCAAAGAACAGTTGGAATAACACCAGCGCAGCTATGATCCAATGAAGCGCAATCTGGGAAGTTGAGTAGCCAATTCTGGTTTCCGTCATTTGATTTTCCTGACGTTTAACAGCTGCGTGATCGCGATACTGAATAGCCAGGGAACATCGACATAATTTGGCTCGAATCCTCCCGGAATTGTGGCTGCAACCTTACGCATTTGTAAGGCGATGGGGACGTCGAACAGCCGTCCGCGGCCCTCGCCTCGTGGAGGCACCGGCCACGTCCCTCGTCCGGATTATAGTTTTAGCCTCACAGTGTCTGAGCTTGTGGGGCAGCGTCACATCATCCCCTCAGATCGCTACTTGGCCTTCGGCGTCGTCAAGGCCACGCCGTAGGCTAGGAGAAAGCCAGCAAAGGCCAGAACCCATGCAACGCCGGCGACATTGACGATCGCGTCCTTAGGGAGAAAAACCGCAAGGATTCGTGACAAGGCAGCGATCAGGATCGCCGCGAAGACAACAATGGTTTGCAGTCCGGCCCGTAGTTGCCGGCCGGTATGGCCAAGCGTGGCGCGAGCCATCCC
>NZ_RZRW01000865.1:0-1739 GCF_003998745.1 Mesorhizobium sp. M7A.F.Ca.US.014.04.1.1
CGCTTGCCGAAGCAATGGCGCGGCTGCCAGCCGAACTGGCCAAACCCAACGGCAAGGTGTTCATCCGGCCTTGAACGAAAATGGCTGGCGAGCGAAGTCCAGTTACTGCAAAAAAGGGGCTGCTTGTGAGAACAGGCTGCCGAAAAGTTCCCGCCGTTTTGGCGCAAGGCGATGACGAACGATCCCGGTACGAATTACTTTCTCAAGAAATATTCGGCCCCGCTGGATGATCCTGCCGGGACTGCGGTCAGGAACATCATGCTGGCGCGGGTCGTCGGCGCCGAATGTCAGGCCTCCAGACTCAACAAGGCCAAGATCAAAGCCTATCGCGACAGGATGATCGGGCCGCTCATGCCTGAGCAACTCAAAACAGCTGCATTTGAAGGTGGCAGTGCGTTGCGCAGTTTCAACTACCAGGATCTCGCTCACCTCTGTGCCGGCATCGACTATCAGTTCGGGCCGAAAGGCGTGCTGATTCCGGGGGCTGTTCTTGCTGGTAAGGGCGAGCCGAAATATCCCTTTGATCCGCGCAACCCCTATTTTCGTTTGCCCGAATTCACTGACGATTAGTCAGGTCGCCAGCCTCGGACGGCAGCCATGAAGGTGGGAACGCATATTCGAGTCGAAGGAGGTGCGGCCCTGACGTTCGTCAGCCCCCTATGCCACGCCACTTCGTCCGTGATATGCCGCCGCCATCGAATGCCGGGACAGGCTGGACTGATCCAGTTCCGGGATTGTGTGGAGCGCCTTGATGACGATTTCCAAGCCGGTTTTCGACCGTTTGGGGTTTGGCCTGTGGATCGGAGCGTTCCTGGTCGTTCTTGCCCTGGTCCTGTGGTCACCGCACACGCGGACGGTATGGCAGGCCTATATCGACGGCAGCGTGGCGCTTCAGGCCGGTCTGCCGCTCTACGACACCCAGTCCGAGATGGGGTATCTCTACGCGCCGGCCTTTGCCGCGCTCTACACTCCAATAGTCAAGCTTGGTCCGCATCTGGGCGGCTTGGTTTGGCATTCCATTGGCTTTGCGGTGCTGACCTACGCCGCGATGCGGCAGGTGCGCAAGCTCGGCGGCGGCGAACTGACATGGCTGCTTTCTTTCGGTCTTTTCCTCGCTTTGCCGATGGCGGTGGGGGCGATCCGCAACGGCCAGGCGACGATCCTTTTGACCGGCGCTTGCTGGCTTCTCACCCTGTCGGCGCTGGAAGGGCGGCGGGCGGAGACGTTCTTCTGGGCTTCGCTTGCCATCATCGCCAAGCCGACCGCGATCATAATGCTGTTGTTGGTAGGAGCCCTTCGGCTCCGGCTGATACCGGTGCTGGTGCTGGCGCTGCTGTTCGTGCTGGCACTGCCTTACGCTTTTGCTCCCGCCGGCTATCTCAACGATCAGCATCGTGTCTTCATCCAGATGCTGACCTCCATGGCCGTCGACAACACCAGCCATTTCGTGCCCACCGATTTCACGGCACCGTTCACCACGATAGGACTGCCGATACCGGAATTCGGCGCAACGATCGTGCGCATGGTCATGGCCCTGTTTACGCTTTCTGCCGTCATCTGGTTCGACCGCAGGCTCGAACAGGGAAAGGCGGCGCTGGCGATCTTCCTGACAGCCACTTTCTACATGTGCGTCTTCAACCCGCGCGTCGAGCCAAACACCTTTGCCATGATCGCGGTACCAGCCGGTCTTGCCATCGCCCTGTTGTGGCGTGAAGAAAGGGGGGGCGGCCTTGGCTCGG
>NZ_RZRW01000866.1:0-1737 GCF_003998745.1 Mesorhizobium sp. M7A.F.Ca.US.014.04.1.1
CTCAGAAAAGAGGCCCATGTCATGGAGGACGGGGTGTTCGAGAGCTGGATCCGCAGTGCGGCGGCGGTGGTCAGGCCGCGCGGCGGGCTTGCCGTGATCGCCCGCCCCGAACAGCTCGGCGCCATTCTCGATGCGATCGCAGGGCGCTTCGGCGATGCCGAAATGCTCGCCGTCCACCCTCGCCCAGACGCCGCGGCAATCCGCATCGTTGTGCGGGCAGCGCTCGGGGCACGGGGAAAGCTTGCCATCCGCCCGCCCCTGATGCTGCACGCGCAATCAGGCAACGGCCCTGACGAGCGCAGCGAAATGATTACCAACGGCCTCGCCTCGCTGTTTGGAGATTGAGCTATTCTGCCTGGCCACATTGCCGTTGGCCGGGAAATCCCTACATGCCTGCAACCTATCGACCGGAGACCGCGCCCTCGTGAAACGCCTTATCAACCGCCTGCTGCCGAAATCCTGGCGCTCCACCGTCGTCACAATTCCGGTCATCCGGCTGCACGGCACCATCATGGCAGGCGGTGGCCAGTTCCGGCCGAGCCTGTCGCTGGCCTCCACCGCTGGCCTCATTGAGAAGGCGTTTTCCTACGACGCCCCGGCAGTCGCCATCTCGATCAATTCGCCCGGCGGCTCGCCGGTGCAGTCGCGGCTGATCTTCAAGCGCATCCGTGACCTGGCCACGGAAAAGAACAGAAAGGTACTGGTCTTCGTCGAAGACGTGGCGGCGTCGGGTGGCTACATGATCGCGGTTGCCGGTGATGAGATCTTCGCCGACCCATCCTCCATCGTCGGGTCGATCGGCGTGGTCTCGGCTTCGTTCGGCTTCCCGGAACTGATGAAGAAGATCGGCATCGAGCGACGCGTCCACACCGCCGGCCAGAACAAGGCGGTGCTCGACCCGTTCAAGCCCGAGAAAAAGGAAGATGTCGAGCGGCTGAAGGCGCTGCAGCTCGAGGTGCACGGCACGTTCATCGACCTCGTCAAGGAGCGGCGCGGCGCGAAACTGAAAGACGACCCGGACCTGTTCACCGGCCTGTTCTGGACCGGCATCAAGGGCCTTGAACTCGGCCTGGTCGATGCGCTCGGCGACATGCGCACGGTGCTCAAGACCCGTTTCGGGGCGAAAACCCAGCTCAGGCTGATCACGACACCGCGCGGTTTCCTCAGCCGCTTCGGCCTGTTTGGCTCAAGCAAGGGCTTTTCAGCGCCCGAGATCGCAGGCGCTGCCGCCAGCGGCCTGATCGATGCGGCGGAAGAGCGCGCATTGTGGTCTCGCTTCGAGCTTTGAAAACCCGGCAAAAGCGTCTAGCATGAGAGCTTAACCGACCCGACCGGCCACCTTCGCCGGCCCAGCGTGGGAGGAGTTTTGGTATGCCGCAGATCATTTTCTTCACCGTCGTTGGCGTCGCCGCCTATTTCGGCTACCGCACCTTCATCCGCGAAGCCGAACGCGTGACCGCCAAGGTGCGGCGTACCGAAAAGCAGACGGCCAACGGCGCGATGGGCACTTTGGTCAAGGATCCGAAGACCGGCGAGTACCGGCTGGCCAAGGACTGAGCACCATTTCGCAGACCATTGTGGACACCGACATCGGGTCGCGTAGCTGGCACGCGCACGCCAAGATCAATCTTGCGCTGCATGTCACCGGCAGGCGCCCTGACGGCTATCATCTGATCGAGAGCCTGGCGGTGTTCACGCGGTTTGGCGACAGGGTCGAAATCGCGCCTGCCGACAGCG